>NZ_LZJM01000279.1:0-45899 GCF_001667665.1 Mycobacterium sp. E342 | reverse complement strand
GCCGCTGGTTGGCCGGCTGCGCATGTGGCTGAGCAACTGGGGATTTCGCGGGCAACGGTGTACAAGTGGCTGCGCCGGTATGCCCAGGGCGGCGATGCCGCGCTGGCCGACCGTTCATCGCGGCCGATCCGGATGCCTAACCGCACGAGCCATCGGGTCGAGCAGAAGGTGCTCGCCGCGCGCCGACGCCGTAAACGCGGCGCTGTTGTGCTCGCCGCCGAACTCGACCTGAATCCCTCGACGGTCGGGCGGATCCTGGCGCGCCACCAGGTGCCACATCTGAGTGCAATCGACCCAATCACCGGCGAGGCGGTGCGCTCATCTCGGCGCAGCCCCAACCGCTACGAACACCCCACGCCGGGGGCCATGGTTCATGTCGACGTCAAGAAGCTCGGCCGCATCCCGTCAGGCGGTGGATGGCGGCTGCACGGCCGCGACGCCGCGGTCTCAGTTGCCAACCGGCACAAGAAGACCAAGATCGGCTACGACTACGTCCACACCGCCATCGATGACTACACCCGGCTCGCCTACAGCGAAGTACTCCCCGACGAAAAGGATCCGACGTGCGCGGGGTTTCTCCACCGGGCAGTGGCCTGGTTCGCTGCCCAAGGCGTACGTGTGCGTCGGCTACTGACCGACAACGCGTTGGTCTACCGACACGGCACCGACTGGGGCTGGGTTTGTTCGGCCTGGCAACTCAAACGCCGATTCAGCAAGCCCGGCTGTCCCTGGACCAACGGCAAAGCAGAACGGTTCAACCGGACCCTGCTCAACGAATGGGCCTACGCCCGCCCCTGGACCAACAACACCCTGCGTAGACGCGGTCTTGACCAATTCCTTCGCCGCTACAACACTCGACGAGGCCACTCCGCCCTCGGCGGACGACCACCAATCAGCCGACTCGCTGCCTGACAACAACGTGTCAGGTCACGACATCTAGTTACCAGGCGTCCCAGTGCGTGACCTGCTCGGCGGGCAGCCGCTTGGCGGGGCGGAAGTCGGTGCCCTTGGTGTAGGCGATCGGGAACAACCCGCCCTGGCTGTACTTGTCGTAGGGGATGCCCAGCACGTCGGCCACCTGCTGCTCGCCGTCGCGGAGCAGGTGCAGCGTCGTCCAGCACGAGCCCAGCCCGCGGGAGCGCAGCGCCAGGCAGAAACTCCAGACCGCCGGGAACAGCGAGGCCCAGAACGACACCCCACCCACGGGGCTCTGGTCGTCGCGGCCTTCGATGCAGGGGATCAACAGCACCGGCGCCTCGTGCATGTGCTCGGCGAGGTAGGTCGCGGAGTCGCGCACCTTGCCCATCCGCTCGCCGCGGGTGTCCCCCTCGCCGTATTGCGGCGCCGGCGAGCTCAGGTAGTCGCGGGCGTTGGCCAGGTACACGTCGGCGATCGCCTTCTTCTTCTCGGCGTCCTCGACGAACACCCATTGCCAGCCTTGCGAATTGGAGCCCGTGGGCGCCTGCAGCGCGAGTTCGAGGCATTCCATCAACACCTCGCGTCCGACCGGCTTGTCGAAGTCCAGGCGTTTGCGGACCGAGCGGGTGGTGGTGAGGACTTCGTCGACGGACAAGTTGAGGGTCATGCTTGGAGACTACCGAGGCGGTTGATGGCCGCCCCTACGGCGTCTCAGGCACCGAGCGTGCATCCTCGGTGAAAATTCGGCCAAAATTGCGCAGTCAGTGCACGTTCGACGCGGAAGCGCCGTCGTCTCGTCGCGCTCGGTCGGGTCAGGGCGGGGGCGGCGGGGTTGGCTGGTCGGGCGGAATCGCCCCGCCGCAGCCACCGGGCGGTGGCGGACCCGGGAGGGGTTCGTCGCCACCGACGCAGTCGTAGTAGAACTGGGGGCCGACGATCCAGGTCTTCATCCACTGGTGCCAAAACGACCCGTCGGGGTACTTCTCGCCGTCGCACACGGCCAAATTGCCGTAACCCCATCGACCGCCCGGGCAGTAGCCCTTCGTCATGTCGGGCTGGTGCGGGTCGGGCGGATCGGCGCTGGCAACCGCGATTGGAAGAACAAGCGCCGCAGCACAACCCAGCATCGCAGCGCCAAGGCGACTACGGTTGAATGTCATTTCGACTCCCTAATCTGGATAAGCCGCAGCGATGAGGCGATAGTTTACGGCGCATGCGGATGGGCGATGTCGATTTCTAGCGAAAGTCGCGGGACTTCGACCCGACGGCCAGGGTGATGCGGCCCAGCCGCTCGGCGACGACGGTGACAGCGCCGCTGGCGTTTTGGACCTGGCCGCGCACCAGCATCGCCGGCGCGCTGTTGGCCAGCTTGCGGTGCCGCGCCCACACCGCAGGCGTGCAGAGCACGTTGACCATTCCCGTCTCATCCTCGAGGTTGAGAAACGTCACCCCCTGGGCCGTCCCGGGCCGCTGCCGGTGGGTCACCGCGCCGGCGATCAGCACGCGGTCACCGTCGGGCACGTCCAGCAGCCTCTCGGCGGGCACCACGCCCATCGCGTCCAGGTCGGCCCGCAGGAACTGCGTCGGGTAGCTGTCCGGGGAGACGCCGGTGGCCCACACGTCGGCGGCGGCCAGCTCCAGCTCGCTCATCCCGGGCAGCGCAGGGACGTGCGAGGACGAGCCCACGCCGGGCAACCGGTCCGGCCGTTGGGTGGCCGCGGCCCCGGCCGCCCACAGCGCCTCGCGCCGCGACATGCCGAAGCAGCCCAGCGCGCCGGCCGTCGCCAGCGCCTCGGTCTGCGGCACGCTCAGTTGCAGCCGGGCCGTCAGGTCCAGCAGGGAAGCGAACGGGCCGTTGGCCTTTCGCTCCTGCACCAACCGCTCGGCGAGGTCGTCGCCGATGTAGCGCACGGCGCCCAGACCGAGCCGGACCTCGGTGCCCGCGTTCTCGAGCGTGGCGTGGGCCAGGCTGGCGTTGACGTCCGGGCCGTGCACCGTCACTCCGTGCCGGCGCGCGTCGGCCACCAGCGACTGCGGCGAATAGAAACCCATCGGCTGCGCGCGCAGCAGCGCCGCGCAAAACGCCGCCGGGTGGTGCAGCTTGAACCACGACGAGTAGAACACCAGCGACGCGAAACTCAGCGCGTGACTTTCCGGGAAGCCGAAATTGGCGAAGGCTTCCAGCTTTTCGTAGGTCCGGTCGATCACCTCATCGGGCGCGCCGTGCAGCGCGCGCATGCCGTCGTAGAACCGCCCGCGCAGCCGCCGCATGCGTTCGGTCGAACGCTTGGAGCCCATGGCGCGGCGCAGCTGGTCGGCCTCGGCGGCGGAAAACCCGGCGCAGTCGACCGCGAGTTGCATCAGCTGCTCCTGAAAGAGCGGCACCCCCAGCGTCTTTCGCAGTGCCGGCTCCATGGACGGGTGGTCGTAGACCACCGGGTCCAGCCCGTTGCGCCGCCGGATGTAGGGGTGCACCGACCCGCCCTGGATGGGCCCGGGACGGATCAGCGCGACCTCGACCACCAGGTCGTAGAAGATCCGCGGCTTCAGCCGCGGCAGGGTAGCCATCTGCGCGCGTGACTCGACCTGGAACACGCCGACGGAATCGGCGCGGGCCAGCATCTCGTACACCGCGGGTTCGGAGAGGTCGAGCCGGGCCAGGTCGACCTCGATCCCCTTGTGCTCGGCCACCAGGTCGATCGCGTAGTGCAGCGCGGACAGCATGCCCAGCCCGAGCAGGTCGAATTTCACCAAACCGATTGCCGCACAGTCGTCCTTGTCCCACTGCAACACGCTGCGGTTCTCCATGCGCGCCCACTCCACCGGGCACACGTCGGCGATCGGGCGGTCGCAGATCACCATGCCACCGGAGTGAATGCCCATGTGCCGAGGCAGGTTCCGGATCTGGTTGGCCAGCTCGACCACCGCCGGCGGGATGCCCTCTAAAACATCCGAGTCGGGCGAGGCAGGGTCCAGCCCGTCCCAGTGGCCGAGCTGCTTGCTCCAGGCGTCCTGCTGCCCCTGCGAGAAGCCCAGGGCACGGGCCATGTCGCGCACCGCGATCCGGCCCCGGTAGGTGATGACGTTGGCGACCTGGGCGGCGTAGTCGCGGCCGTATTTGTCGTAGACGTACTGGATGACCTTTTCGCGCTGGTCGGACTCGATGTCCATGTCGATGTCGGGCGGCCCGTCGCGGGCGGGCGACAGGAAGCGCTCGAACAGCAGCTCGTTGGCCACCGGGTCCACCGCGGTGACACCCAGGGCGTAACAGACCGCGGAGTTGGCCGCCGATCCCCTGCCCTGACACAGGATGTTGTTTTCCCGGCAAAACCGGGCGATGTCGTGGACCACCAGAAAGTAGCCCGGAAACCGCAGCTGCGCAATCACTTTAAGCTCGTGTTCGATCTGGGCGTACGCGCGCGGCGCGGCGTCGGGCAGCCCGTAGCGGTCACGCGCGCCCGTCATGGTCAGCTGCCGCAGCCAGCTGTCCTCGGTGTGCCCGCCGGGCACGTCGAAGGGCGGCAGCTGCGGGGCGATCAACGCCAGCCCGAACGCGCACTGTTCGCCGAGCTCGGCGGCGGCGCTCACCGCGTCGGGGCACCAGGCGAACAGCCGGGCCATCTCCTCGCCGGACCGCAGGTGCGAGCCCCCCAGCGGGGCCAGCCACCCGGCGGCGGCGTCCAGGGACTGCCGCGCCCGGATGGCGCCCATCGCCATGGCCAGCCGGCGCCGCGACGGGCCCGCGAAATGCGCCCCGGTGGTGGCGACGACGCCGACACCGAAGCGCGGCGCGATCCCGGCCAGCGCCGCGTTGCGCTCGTCGTCGAGGGGTTGACCGTGGTGGGTCAGCTCGATGCTGACCCTTTGCGAGCCGAACCGGTCCACCAGGTCGGCCAGCGCGCGGGCCGCCGCGTCCGGGCCGCCGTCGGAAAGGGCTTGGCGGACATGGCCTTTGCGGCATCCGGTCAGGATGTGCCAGTGCCCGCCGGCGGCCTCGGTCAGCGCGTCGATCCCGTAGCGCGGCTTGCCCTTCTCCCCGCCGGCCAGGTGCGCCGCGGCCAGCTGACGGGACAGCCGCCGGTAGCCTTCCGGGCCGCGGGCCAGCACCAGCAGGTGCGGGCCAGGCGGGTCGGGGGCCTCGGTGCGGGCTGTGGATCTTTGCGAGGGCCCCAACGACAGTTCCGCGCCGAACACGGTGCGCAGCTCGAGTTCGGCGGCCGCCTCGGCGAACCGCACCGCCCCGTACAGGCCGTCGTGGTCGGTCAGCGCCAGGGCGCGCAACCCCAGCCGGGCGGCCTCCTCCACCAGCTCCTCCGGCGTACCGGCCCCGTCGAGAAAGCTGAACGCCGAATGCGCGTGCAGCTCGGCATACGGAACGGAATGAGTGACGGACGAGCGGGCCGCCCGGGTACCGTCCGGCGGCCGGTACGTTCCGCGCTTGGGCGACAGGGGGGCATCCTCCCCTGGCGCCACCGGCACGCCGGCATGGCGCGGCTTGCCGTTGAGCACCCGCTCCATCTCCGCCCAGCTCGGCGGGCCATTAAACCAACCCACGGTTCGCAGTCTATCGAAAATATGTTCGAATTGCCTCTCGCCTGCGCCAACCGTTGTTAAACCGATCTTCAACTCCTAAACAAGGTCTTAACGCCGCGTGCCTACCGCGGAAGCGGGGCAGGGCAGACACTGGTAACCGGGCGAAATTTCCGGCGGGGGCGAGCATGGCGCAGGTGAGGGTATTGGATACGGCACTCCTGAAGGCTCAGGATCCCGACCAGCACGCCGGCCTGGCGATCGGCGCGGTGGCCATCGTCGATGGCGGCACACCCGATTACCGTCGACTCGAATGCCTTCTGGCCGAACGCATTCGGTCAATACCCCGCTGCACGCAATTGCTGCGGCCCCACCCGGCGCACCACGAGTGGGTCGACTGCCCGGGATTCGACCTCGGCCGCCACGTGCGCCGGGTGGCGATCCCCCGGCCGGGTGACGAGGCCGAGCTGGCCGCGGCCATCGCCCACGCCCTCGAGCGACCCCTACGCCCGGACCGTCCGCCCTGGGAATGCTGGGTGATAGAAGGCCTGAAGGGCAACCGCTGGGCGATCCTGATGAAGACCCATCACCGCCTGACGGACGGCAACTCGCCCGCGCAGCTGCTCACCCGGCTGTGCGACGACGCCGACGCCGCCGCCTTCGCCAACACCCCTGCCGCCGAACCCGTTTCGCGCGCGCCACGGCGCCGAAACGACTGGCCCGACGCGCTGTGGCGGATGTCCTGGACCGCGACCGGCGCCGTCCTCGGCGCGGTCTGGCCCGCCTTGCGGACACACGACCGGGCCGCCGTCCTGCGGCGCTACGCCACGGTGCGCGTCCCGATCGCCGACGTCGACCGGGTCTGCCGCAGGTTCGGTGCCACCGTCAACGACGTCGCGCTCGCCGCGACCGCCGAGGGCTTCCGCACGGTCCTGCTCGGCCGCGGCGAGGAACCGCGGGCGGACTCGCTGCGCGCCCTGGTGCCGACGCCGGTCCGGTCACCGTACCTGCCCGTCGAACACGACGACCCGGTCCAGCGGTTGCGCACCGTGCAGACCCGCTGGGGCGCCGGGGGAACCGACCCCACACCGTCCGGCGGCATCGTCGAGGCGGCGCTCAACTGCCTGCCGAACATGGTGCGCGACGGCGTGATCCAACTGCTGTCGCGACTGCCGCAGCGTCCCATCGTGACGTTGACCACGAACGCGCCTGGGCCGCGGCACCGGCTGCGGCTGATGGGTCAGACGATGGAGCGCGTGCTGCCCATCCCGCCGACCGCCGTCGAGTTGAGCACCGGGGTCGCGGTGCTCAGCTACGGCGACGAACTCGTGTTCGGTATCACCGCCGAGCGCGGCGCCGCGTTCGACGTCAAGCAATTGGCCGCCGGCATCGAGCTCGGCATGGCACGCCTCGTCGCGCTCAGCCAGGACTCGGTCCTGCTGTTCGGCGATCGTCGCCGCAAGCGTTCCCACCGCGCCTTCCCCGGCCGCACACCGGGGCCGCGCCCGCCTTTCCCGGGACAAGCGCGGCACTGACCCACTCCCGGCCGGACCGATCCTCGTGAGAAGGTTGGGTCATGCCAGAGTCGGGGTCGGTCGTCATCGACCCGCGTCGCCACGACGCGGTGCTGTTCGACGCGCCAGAGCCCGCGCTGGACGGCCGGTTGCATGAGATCGGCGTGGCCACCGCCGTTTTCTCCTCGGCCGAGGACCTGTCGAGGGCTGCCGACGACGTCGGCGCGCTCCCCGGGCGGGGCGTGGTCGTCACGACCCACGAAGCGGTCGTCAAGGCCGCGCGCGCCGGCGGGTTCGCGTTGGTCATCGGCGTCGGGCACGGTGACGCGCTGGCAGACGCCGGCGCGGATGCGGTCGTCGCCGACGCTCGCGAGGTCACGGTGCGCACCGGGGACCTCCGGATGTCGCAGCTGCCCGACGCGCTGACGGTGCTCGACGACCTGGCCGAGCGCAGGCCGGCGGTGTTCTTCGACTTCGACGGCACACTCTCCGACATCGTCAACGACCCCGACGCCGCCGTCCCGGTCGCCGGGGCCACCGAGGCGCTGCGGCAGCTGGCGGCGCGGTGCCCGGTCGCGGTGCTGTCGGGCCGCGATCTGGCCGATGTGACGAAACGTGTTGGCGTTCCCGGGATTTGGTATGCCGGCAGCCATGGTTTCGAGTTGACCGCGCCCGACGGCGCGCACCATCAGAACGACGAGGCGGCGACGGCCGTCCCAGTGCTGGAACACGCGGCCGCCCAGCTGCGGGAGCGGCTGGGCTCCATCCCCGGTGTGGTGGTGGAGCACAAGCGTTTTGGCGTCGCCGTGCACTACCGCAACGCCGCGCGGGACCGCGTCGGCGAGGTGGCGGCCGCCGTGCGCGCGGCGGGCCGTCGCGACGGCCTCCGGGTGACCACCGGACGCGAGGTCATCGAGCTGCGCCCGGACCTGGACTGGGACAAGGGAAAGACGTTGCGCTGGGTGCTCTCTCACCTGACCGAGGCCGAGTCCGGCGCCCTGACGCCGGTCTATCTCGGCGACGACATCACCGACGAGGACGCGTTCGACGCGGTCCGCGACGGCGGGGTGCCGATCCTGGTGCGGCACTACGACGACGGTGACCGCGCCACCGCGGCGCGGTTCGCCCTGGACAGCCCGGCGAAGGCCGGCGAGTTCACCGCCCGCCTGGCGGGCCGGCTGTCGGGCTAGGCCTGGACGTATTCCACCGCGCCGTCGTCGAGCGCCACGCGAGGGCCGGAACCCTCGGCGCCCGAGGCCTCGGTGCGAAAGACCGCCTTGCCCGGTTCGGTGCGCCAGATCAGCGTGGTCAGCGTCTCGCCGGGGAACACCGGTGAGGTGAACCGCGCGTCGATCGACGTGACGTTGGCCGCGACGCCGCCGCCGAGCTCGGCGACCAGCGCGCGACCGGCCACCCCGTAGCTGCACAGCCCGTGCAGGATCGGCTTGGGGAATCCGGCCAGCTCCTTGGCGAACCAGGGATCGCTGTGCAGCGGGTTGCGGTCACCGGACAGCCGGTAGATCAGGGCCTGATCCTCGCGGGTGGGCAGGGCGACGCTGGCGTCCGGCTCGCGGTCCGGGAACTCGGGGGCGATCGGGCGCTGGCCCGGCGATCCGCCGAAACCGCCCGCCTGGCGGATGACCAGCGTGGTCAACGTCTCGGCGATCAACTCGCCCGAGTCGGGGTCGGTGCCCCGGCCGCGCAGCACGATGATGGCGTTCTTGCCCTCGCCCTTGTCCTGAATGTCCGCGACCTCCGAGACCACCGACAGCTTCCCGGCGGGCGGCAGCGGCGCGTGCAGCCGGATGCCCTGCGAGCCGTGCAGCAGGAGGGCGTGGTTGAACGTCCCGATCTTGCCCGCCGCGGCGAAGGCCGGGGAGCAGATCACCGCGTAGGTGGGCAGCACCTGCTGGTCGATGTCGTGGCTGTTCTCGGTGGTGAACGACAGGTCGTCGATGCCGGCGCCGACACCGAGCGCATAGAGCATGGTGTCGCGGTCGGTCCATTCGAACAGCATGGGTTCGGTCACCGCGCCGACGGCACTCGGTTCAATCGCCATCTGAGTCTCCTTCTGACGTATTTTCTCCACCTAACCATCGCAAACCCTTCCCACCGAAGCCGTCGGCAGGGCAGGCTATCGACATGCCGAAGCGCAGGTTGGTCCGGAATGTGTCGAAGGCGGTCGCGGCGCTCACCGCGGCCGTAATCGTCGGCGCCTGTGGCGGATCGCCGCAGGCACGCAGCATCACGGTGACGTTCATCCGGCACGCCGAGTCCGAAGCCAACGCCAGCGGGATCATCGACACCTCGGTGCCGGGCCCCGGCCTGAGCCCGGAGGGCAAGGGGCAGGCCCAGCAGGTCGCCCACCAGGCGGGCCACAAGGACTACGACGGCATCTACGCCTCGACCATGGCCCGAACCCAGCAGACCGCCGCGCCGTTGGCCGCCGAACTGGGCAAGCAGGTCGAGGTATTGCAAGGCATCCAGGAGATCAACGCCGGCTGGTTCGAGGGCAAGCCGGTTGCCCAGGAGAACGCGACGTACCTGCTGGCCCCGGCGGACTGGCTCAGGGGGGACGTCCAGGACAGCATCCCCGGGTCGATCAACGGCAAGCAGTTCAACGACGGATTCACCGCGGCCATCCAAAAGGTCTACAACAGCGGCCAGCACAATCCGGTGGTGTTCTCGCACAAGTTCGCCATCGAGTACTGGACGCTGATGAACGCGAGGAACGCAAAGGACACCCTGCTGACCAGTCACCCGCTGCCCAACATCGGGCGCGTGGTGATCACGGGTAACCCGATGACCGGCTGGACTCTGGTGGACTGGGACGGCATCCGCGACTTCCACAGCTAGTTGACGGTGGCGACCCGCCGCGCCCGGCTGACGCAAGCAATAGGACGCCACTTTGAGTATTAGCTTATCGGGTTCATGGGTCAGTCGCCGATCACGCCGGCGACCATCCGATGCCTCGCACCGATGGAGGTCAGGTGAAACGCAAGAGCTTCGAGCCCGAACGCAATGAGTTCGGCAACACCGCGCGCTCGTTCTTCGAAACCTCCTTTGTGCCGCCTATCGAGGAGTCGTAGCAACGCGGCCACGTCGACCGAGAAGTAGGCAAGCTGGGTCTGCTGAACTGGGAGACGCCCGAGAAGCACGGCGGTGCCGACATCGTCGACTTCCGCTTCAACGCAATCATCACCGAGGAGTTCCGACTCGCCGATGCCGTGGGCTGGGCATCGCTCTGCAGAACGCATCGTGTTTGGCTAGCTATGCGATCTCACTACGGCAGCGGTGCCGCACCTGGCATATAGTACACTCTTTATTGGGGCGTCGGCCGTGGCTCACGGACGATTACCGCCAAGCCCCGTGGGCCGAAACGCCGAGAAAAATGCCGTTTCGCCGCCCGCCGATGAGCGCATTCGACCGCGAGCACATGGGAGCCAGCACCGCAATGAGCAGACTCAAGGGACAGGTGGCCATCGTGACCGGCGCCGGCCAGGGCATCGGCCGAGGGATCGCCGTGCGGTTGGCCGCCGAGGGCGCATCGGTGTGCGCGGCGAGCCGCACGCACTCCCGGGTGGCTGACGTCGTCGAGCAGATCACCACCTCTGGCGGAACGGCGATCGCCATCGGTTGCGACGTGTCCGACATCGACGCGCTGAAGGGCGTTATCGACCGCACGGTGTCAGAATTCGGCTCACCGACAATCTTGGTCAACAATGCCCAGAGCGGGGTGAGCGCGGGAGTACCCGTCCCGTTGGAGGACACCACCAGTGACATGGTGCGGTCGGCGATGAATGGCGGACTGTTCCCCACCTTCCATGCCATGCAAATGTGCTTGCCGTACATGAAGGAGACCGGCGGCACCATCGTGAACATGGCGTCGTCCACCGGTGTCGACGGTGACCCGGGGTTCTCCGCGTACGGCACCAATAAGGAAGCGATCCGCGGGCTCACGAAGCACGCGGCCAAGGAATGGGGCCGCTACGGGATTACGGTCAACGTCTTGTGCCCTGCCGCCCTGACCGAGAACGTGGCGAAATACGCCCAGCAGCATTCCCGCTGGTTCGACGGTGTGCTAAAGAAGGTCCCACTCGGTCGGCTGGGCGATTCCGAAACTGACATCGCACCGGTCATCGTGTCTTTGGCCACGGATCTGCGCTACGTGACGGGGGCCACTCTCATGGTGGACGGTGGCCGCACCCTGCTCCGCTGAGCGCCCGATAGCTAGCGAACCGCGAAGGACACCGCATGCGGACATACGACCGCCTATTCATCGACGGACAGTGGCTCAAGCCGCACACCGACACCTACGTCGAGGTTCAGTCACCCGCCACCGAATTGCCGATCGGCCAAGTGCCGCTAGCCGCTGTCGCTGACGTCGATCGGGCGGTGCGCGCGGCCCGGGCGGCCCACGAGAGTCGTGAGTGGCTCGAGCTTGGGCCCGCAGAGCGCGGCGAGCGCCTCGCCCGATTGGCCAAGGCGCTCAAGGCGCGCGGTGACGAACTGGCGGAACTCATCTCCGACGAGGTGGGCAGCCCGCGCGCCTGGGCCGCCAATGCCCAAGTCGGCTCGGCGATCGGCGTACTTCGCGTGCATCAACGACTCGCCACCACCTATCCATGGCGGGAGACACGCCCGGCACTGACCGGCGGGACCGTGCTGGTCCGACGTGAGCCGGTCGGTGTCGTCGCCGCCGTAGTCCCATGGAACGCACCACTATTCACCACTGCACTCAAGATCGCACCGGCGTTGCTGGCCGGCTGCCCGGTGGTACTCAAACCGTCGCTAGAGGCCCCCCTGTCGCTGTTCGTGCTCGCTGAAACCGCCGAACAGGCTGGAATCCCGCGGGGCATCCTCAACGTCGTCCCCGCCGACGACGCCGTCAGCGCACATCTGGTGGCTCACCCGGAAATCGACAAGGTCAGCTTCACCGGATCGACGGCAGTGGGCCGCCGAATAGCGGAGGCTTGCGGCCGCGACCTGCGCCGCCTCACCCTGGAACTCGGGGGCAAGTCCGCCGCGATCGTCGCCGACGATGCCGAAATCTCCGACGCGCTAATCGACGCGCTGGTGCTCGGCGCGATGGCTGGTAGCGGCCAAGTATGTACATCGTTGTCCCGCATACTGATTCCCAGGACACGGTATGACGACATAGTCCGCGCGCTCGCCGAGCGTGTCCGGTCCCTTCGCGTCGGAGATCCCGCGGATCGCGCCACCGAAATCGGCCCCGTCATCTCGGCACAGGCACTGGAACGGATCGAAGCCACTGTCCAGCAGGGCGCAAAGACCGCCCGACTCGTCGCCGGCGGACGTCGACCGGCGGACCTGACCACCGGCCACTACTTCGAGCCGACGTTGTTCGCCGACGTCGACACCACGTCCGCGCTGGCCCGCAACGAGATCTTCGGCCCGGTGGCGCTCGCCATCGAATACTCCGACGACGACGACGCCGTCCGGATCGCCAATGACACGCCCTACGGTTTGGCGGCCAGCGTGTGGACCTCCGACCCGACCCGCGCCGAACGCCTCGCCGCCCGGCTACGAGCCGGTTCAGTCGCCGTAAACTCCTCAGCCCCAATCGATCTAGGTAGCCCCTTCGGCGGTTTCAAAGAATCAGGCATCGGCCGCGAAGGTGGCCCCGAGGGCGTCACCGGCTTCATCGAATACCAATCGATCCTGCTAGCCGGGGCCACCGACGAATGACCCAAACCCACGACCGTCCGACCGACACGAAGGTAGCGCGCGATGGCATCCGTTGACAGCACACCCACAATTGACCTCGACGACCTGAGCTGGTGGACCAGACCGGCCAACGAGCGAGACGCCGCGTTCGCATGGCTGCGCGCCAACGAACCCCGCCCGTACTGTCCAGAGCGCGACACGCAAGGCAACCCGCGCGGCGGCGGCTTTTGGGCGTTGACGCGCTACGACGACATCCGGGAGGTAAGCCGCCGCGCCGGAGACTTCTGCTCGGGGCAGGGCACGCTCATCTTCGATCAGTCGCAGGCCATGCTCGAGTACCGCAGTTCGGTGATCACTATGGACGACCCCGAGCACACCCGCGTACGAAAGATCGTCTCGCGCGGCTTCACTCCCCGGTCGCTCGAGCGCGTGCGCGCCGACGTCGATCAACAGAGCCGGGCAATCCTCGATGGCGTGCGCGAGCGTGGCGCATGCGACTTCGTCACCGAAGTTGCGGCCCTACTTCCGCTGCGCATCGTCAACGACATGATGGGGGTTCCGCGCAGCCACGAACGGCGCATATTCGATCTCACCAACATCATCATGGGCGCTAGCGATCCTGAATACGTCCCCGACCAGAGCCCGCGAGCGGTCGGCTCGGCCATCTACGCCGCCAGCGACGAACTCGCCGCGCTGCTAGCAGAACTCGCCAACGATCGGATCAACAATCCCCGTGACGATGTGATCACCGCACTTGTCGCGGCGCGCAATGAGGACAACCTCAGCCCCCAGGAACTTGCCGCGTTTTTCATCCTGCTCATCACCGCGGGCAACGAGACCACCCGTAACGCAATCGCGCACGGCATGCACGCCTTGACGTTGTTTCCCGATCAGCGGGCGCTGTGGCTGTCGGATCCCCAGACCCATACCAAGGCTGCCGTCGAAGAAATCGTCCGGTGGGCCTCGCCGGTCTTGCACATGCGGCGCACGGTCACCCGCGACGGTGTAATGCTCGGCGACCAGGTATTCGAGCGCGGAGACAAAGTAGTGCTCTGGTACCGCTCTGGCAATCAGGACGAAGACTATTTCGAACGCGGCACGGAATTCGACATCACCCGAAAGCAAATCGCGCACTTGGGATTCGGAGCCCCCGGACCTCACTACTGCCTGGGCGCGAACCTGGCCCGACTCGAGCTTTCCATCTTCTTCCTCAAGCTCTTCTCGACGCTGCCAGATATCCGCACGGTGGGCGAGCCGGACTACCTGCGGGCCAACTTCGTGCACGGGATCAAGCACCTACAAGTCGAGTACATGCCGCGCTGACCGCGAGTGACCGGTGAGAAGCCGAGGCCTGGGCGCCGGCCGATAGATACTGGGCGTGCGCGGCGGCCGCTGTCGATCCACGCAGCAACCGACCGAGCGGAGCGCGGATCGTCTGTACATCCTGGGCCACCATGTCTTGCGGCATTCCACCGATCGAGGTCCGGGGAAACAGCGTTTCACACCGACGTCGATATGAGTTCGATGGCCTGCGACGCGCCGGCGTGTGTGGCGCAACGAGGAACCGCAGCTGTGCTGCCCCGACGACTACGGGCCCAACGTCGTTGAACCGGCGACTTGCACCGCAGGCTAAGCGGACTACTCATTTAGGGGCCGGTCAGGTGACTGGACAGCGGTCGCGGCGGCTCTCGCGCAACCTCACTTGACAGCGTATAGTTGATGTCGACGAGGGATTGAGACCCCGATCCGTGCTGGCGAGCAGGTTGCCGCAGCCTCGAACAGAGAAGGGACATAATGACGAAACTTTGGGCCAATTCCGGTGACTCGCACTTCCTGGAGCCCGACGAATTATGGCGGGACAACTTGCCGCCTCACCTCGCCGAACGCGTACCAAGATCCGTCAAGGACCCCGACGGCGAGTGGGAGACTGTCCATATCGACGGTATGGCGTTCCGGCGCAAACTTCCCACCAGTGCCGCACGCAAGTTCATGGAGATGACCGTCGGCGCTCCGGGCGGCAAGGACGTGTCGGTCCGCATCAACGACCTGGACAACGAGGGCGTGTGGGGCGAGGTGGTCTACCCTTCCCTCGGGTTGTGGTGCTCGTCGTTCCGCAGCCCAGAACTGCTGCGTGAGGCTTTGCGGGTCAGCAACGACTGGGCGTACGAAACCCTGGAGAAAGCCAGCCCGCGGCTGGTCACCGTCGGTCAAGTGTCCACACTCGACATCGGCGACGCGGTCAAGGAACTGGAGCGCATCGCCGAGATGGGCTACCGCGCGGTCTTCCTGCCGACCCTGCCTCATCCCATGCAGAAGGACTACAACTATCCCGAGTGGGAGCCATTCTGGGACGCATGCGATGCCGCGAACATGGTCGTCGCTTTCCATATCGGCAGCGAGCCCGTCGATCTGAGTGACAAGACACGGAACCCTGGCCAGAAGTACCGCGGTCCAGGCGGCGCCGTCCTCAACTACACCGAGACGACGTTCGAAGGCCAGCGGGCGGTCATGAAGCTGGTCGCGTCCGGCGCACTGGACAAGCGACCGAACCTCAAGGTGTTGGTCTCCGAAGGCGGCGCCACATGGGTTCCGTTCATCGCCGACCGCATGGAGGAGGGCTATCGTCAGCACCACATGGCGGTGCGGCCCAAGCTCGAGCGTCCGATCCGCGAACAGATCTTCAGCCAGGTGTACGCCTCGTTCCAGCACGACAAAAGCGCGGTCGCGGCCGCGACCTACATGGGCTACCACAACGTCATGTGGGGCAGCGACTACCCCCACATGGAGGGGACGTTCGGCCACACGCAGGAGACTCTGCACGAGTTGTTCGACGACGCCGATCCGAAGGTGGCCGAGCGGGTCATGCGCGGCACGTTCTACGAACTGTTCCCCGATGTGCCGCAGGTTCCCGTCGAGGAGCCCGTGGGTGCCGGCGCCTGATGTCCGACAATGTCCTGCACGATTCGCCGAGGGAGTTCTTATCCGACGCGGTGTCCTCGGGTGAATGCGACGTGCAGTCCGTCATCCCGCTCGACGATGGGACTTACTCTTGCGGCTGCTCGTGTAAGGACTGGGTGATGACCGCCGAAAGCCTGCAGGCCGGGCTCGAGCTGGCCCGCAAACACACCGCCGAGACCGCGGCCGCCAAAGCGGTCTCGGCCAGGGCAGGCGGTTAGGTCTGCCGGTCTGTTGACGAGATGAAGCGCCGGCCGAAGATTCCGGCCGGCGCTTTCTTGCCGCGCGAGGTCAGCGCAGGGCGATACGAGCGCCGCCCGGCGTCGACGTCACTTCGCCCGCCACACCAGTAGGCTGCCGGTCGAACCGCGTCGCGCGTGGCCCCACCGTGGACACGACAAGCTGTCCATCGACGGTCTCGAGCGCCCACTCATCCTCGTCGTACTGCAGTCCCGCACGATCAGGCGCGGTGACGGCCACGGCCGGACCCAACCGGACGTACAAACCCGCCTCGATGCCGAGGTCGTTGAGCACCGGCAGCGCCTCCGGCCTGGCCAAGATGGTGCCAACAGAGCCGAGCCGAACGGCGGCATCGGTGATTTGCCCCATGGCTGTGACCGTTTCGGCACTCAGCCCGATCACCATTTCAGTGTTCAGCCGGCGGATGTACATCTCCGAACGACGCGCGTCCCAGTTCCACGGTTCGGCGTTCGAATACACCGCGCCCGCCACGCCAGCACCGACGCGAAACGCATCAATCCACGGCGTCTCAGATGGGGTGGCCGTCACCAGAACGTGACTTCCCTTGCTGATGCCGTGACCGCGTAAGACCTGCGCAGCCCAGGCGGTGTCGCGCGCGAAGTCGTCTTCGCTGACGGTGAAGTCGATGACATCGTCACCTATCCGGTAGCGCCCGATCCAGGCGATCCCTGGCCGCTGAAGCTTTGCAGCCCTGGCGATGGTTGATTGTTGGCTCATGACTTCGCAATCCTCGGAATCTTGGCCGCCGATGACGCACGGGCGACGATTTCCTTCTCCTCGAGCAATTCGACGGTGGGGGAGATACCGACCGCTTCGGCCAAACCTGCGCAGATCCGCTCACGCAGTTCGGCGGTGTCCTTGGTCAAATCCGGCGCATAACCCACGCGCAAGCGCAGCTCATCTACCTCTTTCTGCGGCCGGATGATTTGGAACAGCGCCGAGCGGGTCTCGTCGAATTGCTCGATAACCGCCCATACTTCCAGCGGCATGACCGATTTGCCCCGTACGATCGTCAGGTCGCCCGCCCGTCCCAGCGGCCAGAACCGGGCATGAGTACGACCGCATTCGCACTGCTGCCGATTCACTCGCACCAGATCCTCAGCGCGATAGCGGATCAACGGCGCAACGAGGTTATCGAGGTCGGTCGTGACCAATTCGCCGACTTCCCCTTCGATTACCGACTCGTTCTTGTCGGGGACGAGGTCCTCCACCAAGACGGTGTCCTCGTGGACGTGGTATCCGTTGTGCTGCTTACATTCCCACGCGGTTCCGGTGTCGCCGGCGCTCGTCCACATCACCAGGTCGGTGTCCCATTCCTCCCGGACGGTCTGCTGCATGCGCGACCCCATCGGCTCACCGGCGAAGGTCATGAACTTCAGCGGAGCCAGCGCCTCACGCATGTCGCGGTGATGACTGAGACGCTCGAGTTCCGAAATCAGCGGTCCCACAACATGGATCTGCCTGACGTCGTACCGCTTGATGGCGTCCAGCACCGCATCCCATTGGCCAAACCAGCTGTCGATCGCTATCGGTACGACACCGAGGATTCGGTGCTCGTGGCAGGACGCACCGCGAAACGTCGCTGACCCGGTGATCGCGTGGTCGCCCGGTCGCAGGCCGTGCTCCCAAAGTGCCCGCACCCAACCCACCATCAGCGGGATGTACTCGTCATATTGCTCGTTGAAGAACGTCGGGTCACCGGTGGTCCCCGAACTCGACGCGATCGACGTCAAGTCGGCCGGGTCGACGCACAGGATCCCTCCGTACGGGTCGCCGGTCTTCTCCCGGTAGTCGCGGATCATGTCCTTGTTGATGAACGGGATTCGCTCCTTGAAATCCTGCAACGACCGGATGTCGGCTGGCTTGACCCCCGCTTCATCCCAGTGCATGCGGTAGAAGTCTGACCGCTCGTAAACATACGGAATCAGCTCGAGAACGCGTTGCTCCTGCAGTTGTTCGAGTTCCGGCCGTGGCATGGCCTCGATTTCAGGTTCGAACAGATCTTCTTTACTCATCGGTCTCCGGGGATTCGCCGTCGATAGTTAAACAGTATACTCATTGTCCATACCACATCATGGCTTGAGCCGCCGAGCGAGTCAAGGCGCGCCGGCGCTGACATCGCACCCGCCGCTGCCGCTTCCCCGCGCATTACCATGGTTGGGAATGGATTCGGTCCGGTGACCTCCGACGGCCTGTCAGGACCCAAGCAGCCCTCATTTCGGCGCCAACACCTGCACGGCCGCCAACGGATACCCCTCACCGGGGTCTAGCCACGTCACGCCTTCTCGGACAACGCTTTTCGCAGCTCGACGCGGCGAACCTTGCCCGACGACGTCAGCGGCATGGCTTCGATAGGAATCCACTTTTTGGGCACCTTGAACGAGGCGAGCCGCTCCCGCCCGTACTCCATCAACCGTGCCTCGTCCATGTCATAACCGGCATTGAGCAGGACAAATCCCACAGGCACCTCACCCCAACGGACGTCGGGTTGACCAACCACCGCCACGGCAGCCACCGATTCATGCGTGGACAGCACAGCCTCGACCTCATCCGGGTAAATGTTCTCGCCGCCGCGAATGATTACGTCTCGCGCACGCCCGTGCGACGTCACGTACCCGTTTTCGTCCATCGCTCCGAGATCCCCCGTGTGCAGCCATCCGTCGTCATCGACGACCTCGGCGGTTGCCTCAGGTTGGCCAAGATAGCCGACCATGCGCATGTCCGAACGGGTACAAATCTCCCCCACCACACCGTCGCGAGCCGTAACGCCGTTGGGCAGGGCGATGCGTACGTCGCGGCCTGCCAACGGTCGTCCCAGCGATGTCGCCTTCAGCTCAGGCGGGTCGTCGCGGCTCGATTGCAAGAACGCCGGGGCTTCGCTCTGCCCATAGCTGACTATGCACTCCACGCCGAACCGCGATTCGATCGTGCGGATCGCCTCCGGCGGAACGTAGGCGCCTCCCCCCATGACGGTGCGCAAGGAGGGTAATTGATCCGGGCTGAAGCCGGGTCGCTCGAGCAGGTCGTAGAGGATGGTCGGCACCGCCGCCACGACGGTCGCCGCGGTGTTCTTGACGAAGGCGATCAGCTGATCGACGTCGTAAGTTGCCAAGGTGCCGAACGACGAGCCGGCGGCAAGCGCACCCAGCACAATCGCCACCGAACCGCCGATGTGGTGCAACGGCGCCGCGGTCACCAGGATGTCATCGGCGGTATGCCCCCAGCCCCCTACCCACAGTGCCCCCGCGTTGACCGATGCAGCGTGGTCGAGCACCGCGCCCTTTGGTCGTCCCGTCGTGCCGGAGGTGTACTGAATGATGAAGGGCGCCTTGGGATCGACGGTGGGCAAGGAGTTGGTGCCGTCGGTCGATCCCGCCCAGTCGACCAGCTCCAGGACCTGCGGGCGCCCCGCGCATGAGCCCGCCGCCGACCGCAGGGAGTCGACGACGCCCCGTCCGCGGAACTCGTTCACCGCCAGCACCACACGGCTGTCGGTCATGTCGAGGATGTGAAGGAACTCGTCTTCACGCATCGCTGGATTCATGGGCACCAACACCACGCCCGCGAGGGCGCAGGCGTACTCGAGCAATACCCACTCGATCGAATTGGGGCCACAGACCGCGACCGCCTGGCCTGGTTCGACTAACTCGAGCAGTCCTCGGGCAATCCTGCACGCGTCGCGATAGACGTCGGCGTACGTCAAAGCGGTGATCGTGCCGCCGGCGGCCGACCAGTACAGCGCAACCCGGCCCGCGTCGTGGCGCGCGCGGTGTTCCAGTAAAGCACCAACGGACTGGTCGATCCAGGGGAAGTCGGGATCACGCAACCACAACGACAGACCGTCGACCTTGCCCATCGCTACCTCCAGCAATCTGTCATCACCCACTGATACGGCACTATATTCGGCGCGTATCCGGGCGGCGAAAATAGTGTCCTAGATTGCGCTTCTGCGGCTCGCTTGCGCTCCTCTCATCATCAACAGGATCGACTGGCAGGCGCCCAATCCGGCCGATAGGCCGCCGCACGGTCGACCGCCGGAATCCGGCCAATATCGCTGTTTACCTCGGACTTTAATCATTCTCGTAACCGGCTAAGCCGGCCGCGACGCGGCGCTGGGGAGCTCACCCTGGCGCGAAATACCCGGATGCGCGGCACCGACGGGAACAGGGTTCGAATAGAGTGCTCTTTGTTGTACGCTCGATGAGCGGTTGACCAACGTTCACCTACGATCTGGTCTCGCCAGCATGCGACAGGAGACCCACATGGCGCTCGTACAAGACGCCGTCGGCGAATTGCCCGACGGTTGGGGCGTTTGGGTGAGCTTGGACCAACACAGCTACGACGCGTCCGGGCGCGAAGTGCTGCTGGCCGGCGACCCGCGTGGTGAGAGCCCGCCGACTTCTACGAGCGCGTGGCCGGTGCGTCCCGGGGTGAAAGATGCGCCCGCCGGCTTCACCGGTCGCGACATGCTCGACATCCGTTAGAAACGACCACGGCACTTATCGCAAGATCAAAACATCAGGAGATCAAAGAATATGGAGACCAAACTCGAGCCGTTCGATTTCCGGCTCTCGGAATACGGTAAGGCGACCGAACACGTCCAGCCTCCACAGCCGTATCTCGCGCAAAAGGTCGCCGATCTTCGGTACGAGCGTGTCGAAGAGGGTGTCGTCTATCTCTACCGCCACGACGATATCATCAGGATCAATCGACACCCCAAGGTCCTTGGCGTGGGTGGCCGCGGGCCGGCATTCGGGGTTCCCATGCCCCTGATCCCACTCGAGATCGACGGCGACGACCACGCCAAGTGGCGGCGCATCCTCGATCCGATGTTCACGCCCAAGCAGGTGGCACGTCTCCAGGATGCGGTGCGCCAGCTGGCCGGTGAGCTCGTCGATGGGTTCGCAGGAGACGACGTCGTGGACATCACCCAGCGCTATTGCGTGCCGCTTCCCTGTCTGACATTTCTGCAATTGTTCGGTGCTCCCACAAAGGATCTCGATTTCTTCTTGCAATTCATGAAGGACATCCTTCATCCCACCGGAAAGACCCCCGAAGCGAACCAGGAGATCGGAGCTGCCGCCGGCATGCGCCTGGTCACCTATTTCACCGAGCACCTCGCTCATCGTCGCGCCACCGAGCCCCGCGATGACGTCCTGGGCATCCTGCTGGAGACCGAGATTGACGGCGAACGGTTAAACGACATGGAGCTGATGAACATCATCACGCTGATGATGTTTGCCGGCCTCGACACCGTGACATCGTCACTTTCGTTGATGATCGACTGGCTCGCTCGGCATCCCGACGAACGCGCCCGGGTCATCGCCGATACGTCGCTGATTCGCGGATTGGTTGAGGAACTACTGCGCTACGAGTCGCCGGTGCCTGTCGGCACGCGCTACCCGACCGAGGACATTGACCTCGGTGACGGCCTCGTGATCAAGGCCGGCGAGGCCATCGTCGCATCGTGGGCGACAGCGAACCTCGATGCGTCGGTGCATGACGATCCCTTGCGTATCAACATCGATCGGCCGCGTCATCAGCACATCGCTTTCGCCAGCGGCACGCATCGTTGTCTGGGCTCCAATCTCGCCCGCATGGAGCTCAAGATCGCGATCGAAGAACTGCACAAGCGCTTGCCACACTATGAGCTCGCGCCTGGCGAAGACGTCCGATACGTTAACCTGCCGGTGCGCAGCGCGGAGTACCTGCCCCTCAAATTCCTGAACGGCTGAACGGCGGTCCCCGGCCGCAGCTCAACAAGAACGGACGGGCGGGGCCGCCGCTCGTTGGCAGGCGCCTATTGACTGCGGGTACCTCCGCCGGGGTAGCCACCGCCACCGAACTTCTGGTCCAACAGCGCATAGTCCTTGCCGCCGGTGACCAAACGTGGGAACGCGTCGAGGAATTCGACGAATTTTGGTTTCTTGTACGACGCAATGCGCGCCTTGCAGTGGGCGATTACGTCTTCTGCCGTGACCGTGTGTCCCGGCTCAACGACGATGATCGCCTTGACCGATTGCACGTACTGGGCATCCGGCACACCAATGATGGCCGCTTCCTTGACCGCATCGAGTTCCTCGATACACCGCTCGACTTCCGCAGGATAGATGTTCTCGACACCGGACTTGATCATCTGTGTCTTGGGTCCGATGAAGTTGATGATGCCGTCTTCGTCCCGCAATCCGAGGTCGTTGGTCCGCCAGCCGCGACTGCGGGTGCGTTCGGCGTTGATCTGCGGCCTGTTCCAATACCCCGCATGAACCATCGGACCGTCGAACGTGATCTCGCCGACTTCGCCCTGCGGCACCTCGCGACCGTCTTCGTCCAGGATGTAGACGCGCGTCCACGGCGATGGACGCCCAGCCGTCGAAACCCCTGCCTTGCCGCCGTATCCGGCGAAGCAGTTGAATCCCGTAGCCTCGGTCTGACCGTATCCACCACGGAAGAACGCCGACGTGTCAGGCGAGACCATGTCGACCCAGCCGGGCATCGGAAATGGCGACCGGAAGCTTGTTAAGTCGTGCGCGCCATCGGCGTTGAGTTCGACGATCTTCTCGATGGTGGGGGGGAGCACGAATCCCGACACGCAACGCTCGCGGCTGATTACCTCCATCACGTGCTGCGGATCGGCTCGCGCGATGAATACGTTCGTTCCGCCGATGTGAAAGGTGGCCACTGTGAACATCAGGCTGCCAATGTGAAACAACGGTCCGCAGTTCAAATACACGTATTCCGAAGTGATCTCGGCGAGATAGAAGAGGTTCGCGTCCTGCGTTAGCAGCCCGAGCTGCGTGATCATTGAACCGTTCGGGCGACCACCGAAAGCCGCGGTGTACATCACCACGACCGGCAATGCCGGATCGACATCGCCGAACGAGGAGTTCGGTTCATTCGTGGCGAGCAAACGCTCGTAGCCGTCTTCGCCATCGCCGTCGTGCTGAACCCACAGCGCGGCGCCGCCGACCTTGGTGCGGGCCTCCTTCGACACGTCGCCGAGGGTGTCCTCCTGCCAGAGCACGACCTTGGGGTCGAGGTCTTCGATCACGAACACTAACTCGTCGACGGACTGCCGCCAGTTCACCGGGCATGTCATCGCGCCCAGCCTCGCGCCTGCCAAAATCAACTCGAGCAACCGGTGGCAATTCTGGCCCAGCCACAGCAGCCGATCGCCCTCGCCAACGCCGGCCTTGTTAAGGCAGCCCGCCAGCCGATCGACCCGTTCCCTCAGTTGGCGATAGGTGTAGCGGTGTTCGCCACACACGGTGGCGACCTTGTCGGGATAGGTGCGACTGTTCTGATCCAGAACATCACCCAGCGTCAACCGATACATACGACACTCCTCATGGATCGGGCCTTCGGCGCGACTTTGAGCAGGCGGAAAAAGTGCGCGCATCGCGGGAATCTATTAAGTATCCTCAATCGGGGAGGATAGCATGAGCCCAGATTTCCCCGAGGAAGCTGGATCAAGCACTGGTTAGCGCGGGATCCACCACGACGCGCCGGCTGGCAGTACGCTCTGTGCAACTCACTGACCGTATGGAGCACACTCAATGACTTCGCCCAGCTTGTCGGCGGCCGATACGAACGGCGTACGCGGCTCGAGGGGCAAGCTCGCCCAGTTGACCGCCAAACGGATCGAATCCGACATCATCCGTAGACGGTGGCCCGTCGGTACTCTACTTGGCTCCGAGGGGGAACTACGCGAACGATACGGGGTCAGCCGGGCCGTGCTGCGCGAAGCAATCCGCCTCACCGAGCATCACCAGGCCGCCACGATGCGTCGCGGCCCCGCGGGCGGATTGGTAGTCCGAGCTCCAGAACCCAGCGGCGCCACCCGGGCGATGGTCATTTATCTCGAGAGCATCGGCACCAACCTCGAAGACCTCATCGGAGCACGGCTCCTGCTCGAGCCGCTGGCGGTGGCACTTGCTGTTGAGCGCGTCGACGAGCAGGGTGTCGAACATCTGCGTGCGGTTTTGGCGGCAGACGATTCCGACTTGCTCCATCGCGGCCGTTCCGGCCATGTCGTACACGTCGCGATCGGGGAACTGTCTGGGAACCCGGCAGTCGCGTTGTTCATCGAGATCCTGGCTCAGCTCACTGAGCGCTACTCGAAGGTGACCAAGGGCGGCCAGCGTGCCGCGACCTCGGCGGAGATGGGTCACGAAGCCGTCAACGCCCATCGCGCGGTCGTCGAAGCGATCATCGCCGGCAACGCAGCGCGCGCCCAATTCGTCATGCAGAACCACCTTGAGGCCATGGGTGCGTGGTTGGCCGATCAGGCGAAGATGCTGTCGTATCAGGGGCGCCCATCGGCCTCTGAGAACGTCATCAGCGGCGACAAGCTGGCCGAGGTTGTAGCAGAACGAATTCGACAGGACATCCGGCACGGCGACGGACGAGTCGGCGACGTGCTGGGCTCGGAAAGCACCCTGCAAGGCCGCTACGCCGTAAGCCGGTCGGTATTGCGCGAAGCCATCCGCTTGCTCGAATTCCACTCCATCGCGGAGATGCGGAGGGGACCTGGGGGCGGACTCGTCGTGTCAGCACCCGACGCCGAGGCGAGCGTGGAGACGATGAGCTTGTACCTCGACTACCGTCACATCGAGGTCCGCGACCTGCTCGGGGTGCAGGAGTCCATTGAGCTCGGCTGCCTGGACAATGTCGCGGCGCGCATCAACGAACCCGGCGTTGCCGACCGGCTGCGCGGATCGCTGTTAATCGACGAGTGCACGCCGGAGTCCGATGTGTTGGAAGCCGCCCGGGTATTCCACACCGAGCTCGCCGATCTCAGCGGCAATCCGATTCTTGGACTGTTCCTGACGGTGCTACTGGAACTGTGGGAGCGTCACAGCGCAGCGCTTCCCGTGACGAACCCCGCGGCCGGGCCCCGCGCACCCGAGTTGGCCGCCGTGCACGCCGCGATCGTCGACGCGTTGCTGGTCAACGACCCCGGCCTGGCCAAGAACCGACTGCGCCGCTACCTGCGTGCACTCGCCGACTGGTGGCACGCCTGATCATGTCCGGTCGGACCCGCCGATCGCACTTAGGCATTCGCGACGTCGAGCCCGCGACTCAGCATGCCGGTCGAGCGTTCGGCGAACTGCCCCGCCTGTCGCTCGTCGACTCCGGCATTCCGCAACAACGTCGCCAGCCGACTGTTGATCAACGAGAATACAAGAGCGGCAAGCACTTCGAAGTAGTTTATGTTCTTGACCGCGCGGCCCCGGAAAGACTCGTAGCGCTCTAGCATCTCGTCACGAGACGGGATACCCGGCAGTCTCGTCAGCCCGCTGGCCTCACAGATGTACTCCTCGAACATTAACCACCACCCGACGTCGATGCCGGCGGGGCCGATGGTAGCGGCCTCCCAGTCAAGCATTGCGGCCACGGACAGATCCGCTCCGAAGATCATGTTGCCGATGCGTGCATCGCCCCACACCACCACCGGCGCGACATCACCGGGTAGGGCGCGTTGCACATAACGCAACGCTTCTGCGATGCAGGACCGGTTGATCTGCAGATCAGCGTCCGCCCACCTCGCCCATGCCGTCACATGTTCGACGTAGGCCTGCAAGGGGCTGCCGGTCGATGACATGGGCGAAAGCACAGGTGCAACCCGCCGCTGATCTAGCTGATGCAGCTCGGCCAGCTTTGCAACCGCATTGTCGTAGAGGCGCGCACGCTCGGCGGCTGATAATTCAGCCACCCAGCCACGCTTGTGATAGCTCGGCACATCGGTCGGTATCCGGCCATCGATTCGATTCATCAGGTAGAACGCGGCACCGAACCACTGCGACTCGGACTCGGTGAAGCGGATTTGCGGCAACGGAAGTCGGCAAGCGCGAGCCAGCGCCTCCGTGACCGCGGCCTGATGCAGCGCGTCGCTGGTCGGGAAGAGCTGATGGTGGGTCGGCTCAATGCGCAGCACCAGACTGTCATCGTGTTCGTTCGACGCGGCATCCGACCACCGCACGCGACACATGAAGGTCTCGTTGGAAAACCCGCTCTTCGACGGCGTCACTTCCACATCGTGGACGACGCGCGCACCCGCCCTGGCAACGAACCAGCGGTGCAGCGTGCGACCGGTGGCATCGATGTCGCGCTGCGTGGCAATGGTCACAGACGTCGCCTTCCCGGACCGACCGACACCGATGCCTGATCAATGGCGATAATAGAGTATAAGGAAACGATGGGAACCCTCGAACCTCATGGTTCGCCGCATGATCGGTTCGGCGCATACCTCCTGCCGGGACGCGTACTGGATCCGCGCGTTGCAATCGGGCAGGCGCGCGCGGCAGAGCAAACGGGACTGTCGACCGCGTGGATCAGTGAACGGTTGGGCAACAAGGACATCGGGCCGCTCGCCGCTGCCGTCGCGCAGGCGACTACCACCATCAAGGTTGCCTCCGGCGTGACCAACATCGGGTTGCGTCATCCGCTTCAGGTGGCCTCGACAGCCATGACGCTGCAGGGCTTGGCCAGTGGCCGCTTCGTCCTGGGATTGGGCCGCCTGAATCCGGCGGCGGCCAAGGCTTACGGTCTACCCCCCGTCACGAACGCGGTCGTCACCGACACCGCAGACCTGCTGCGTCGGCTGTGTCGGGGCGAGAAGGTGTCCTATTCGGGCCCCGCGGGGACCTTTCCCAAGCTCCGCCTCACGGACTTGCCCAACGTCGCTCCACCGCCGCTGGTGTTCGGAGCGATCGGGCCCAAGAGCCTCGAATTGGCGGGCACGCACTTCGACGGGGTGCTGTTACACCCCATGCTGACGGTGGATGCGGTGGCCCGCTCGGCCGCCGCCGTGCGTGACGCCGCGGACCGCAGCGGGCGCGACCCGAGCGAGGTGCGGGTGTATGCCTGTGTGCTGGTGGCGCCCGAACTGCCCGAGCGCGAAGAGATTGCCACTATCGCCGCTCGCGCCGTGACCTATTTCCAGATCGCCGGCTACGGCGAGAGCTTGACCGCCGCCAACCATTGGGATCCGTCCCCTTTGACACAACTGCGCGCACACCCGTTCTTTGGCGGTAGCACAGCGATAGCCGACTACCGGTTCACCCGATACGACCTCGCCGACGTCGCCAAGCAGTGCATTCCCAGCGCATGGATCGAGTCGGCGGCGGTGGTGGGCTCGGCTCGGCACTGCGCCGAACGACTCGTCGAATACCTCGCCGCGGGGGCGGATGAACTCGTGCTGCACGGCGCGACCCCAGAGCTGCTCGGACCGCTGATGGCTCATGCCGCCGAGTGCACCGGGTCGTCCGGTCCGGCGATTTAGGGTTGCGGCAACGCAAGTATCGAGCCGAGTTGAGCTGCGCCCGAACCGAATATCTGATTAAGGACGTGCGCCCGCTCAAGATAGAGGTGGATGTCGTGCTCGTAGGTGAACCCCATACCACCGTGCAGGTGGATCGCGCTCGCGGCGTTCTCGATCGCGGCGCGGCCCGCGATGAACTTGGCCGCCCTGGTCTGTAGTTCGGCGTTGGGGTGCTTTCCCGACACGGTGACCGCAGCGAAGAGGGTCTGCTGCAGCGCCGCGTCCGCCGCCACTGCCATGTCGGCGCACCTGTGCTTGACAGCCTGATTGACCCCGATCGGCCGGTCGAACTGAATTCGCGTCTTGGCGTGCTCGGCGGTGATCGCCAACGCGCGCTCAGCGATTCCAGCCAGCTGCGCCGCCGTCAGCACCCGCGCGAGATGCAGTGCAGGATGCGAGTCCGAAGCGGCCCAGTACGACACTGGCACCTCGGCGGCGTGCGCGCGGGCGATGCGGCTACCGGGATCGATGCACGGCACTGAAACCACCTCAGTAAGGTCTGCGATCCTGACCAGGCCGATACCGGACTCGCTGTAGACCACGGCGATTTCGGCATCGACCGCATCCACGAGCTGAACAGTCCCGGTCAGTCGCGAGGCGTCCACGGCGGCGCCCACAGCGTTGACCACACCGGCCCGGGCCGAGCCGTCAACGAACCGGGCGCCCAGCTCGACGTCCCCGCCGTGGCAGGCGAGCTCGGCAGCGACCACGCATGCAACGAAGGGACCTGGCAGCAATGACTTTCCCACCTCGCGGAACACGAACGCGTGATCCTCAAGGCGTTGCGCTTGGCCACCGATGTGTTCGGGCGCGCTCAAACCAAGGAAACCGAGTTCGGCCCCCGCGTGCCAGACCTTCGGTTCGACCGCCGACGGGGCGTCAGCCCGTTCCCGCAGACCGCTTAGCGCGCCGTGCTCAGCGCAGAACTCTGCGGCCGCTGCGGCCAATTCAAGCTGTTCTTGTGACGGCGACATGTCCATTTGTCGATCAGTCCTTCGCGCTCGCCCTCACCGGGGCAGACCCAGCACACGTTCACCGATGATGTTGCGCTGGATCTCCGATGTACCGCCGGATATCGGCACCGAATAGGAATAGAGGTAGTGACCCGACCAGCCCATCGGTCGTCCCCAACGCGAATTAAATTGCAGCCCTTGGGTTCCGAGGATATCCATGGCCAGCTTGGCGACCGACACGGCGATCTGGCTGTAGAACAACTTCAGCATCGATCCCCCCGGACCGGGGGTGCCGGTGCGGGCGTTCGCGCTCACACTGGCATAGGTCATCGCGCGCATTGCGGCGACCTCGGCTCGTGCAGTCGCCAGCCTGCGTGCGATCTCGTCATCGGCGATGGCCGGCCGCCGGTTGTCCGGCCCGGTGGTCTCATGCGCCAGCATGATGAGACTCTCCACGGTGTTCGACAGCCTGACTTGGCTTGCGGTGAAAGCTGTTCCGCGTTCGAACGCAAGAGTCGACATGGCGACGGCCCAACCGTTGTCGATCTCGCCAACGACGTTGGCGACCGGAATCCGCACGTCGTCGTAGAACACCTCACAAAACTCGGCACCGTGGTCGATGGTCCTGATCGGACGGATATCGATTCCAGGCGAGTGCATGTCGCAGATCACCCACGTGATGCCGTGATGCTTCTTGCCGTCCGAGGTGGTTCGCACGAGCAATTCCTGATAGTCGGCGACGTTGGCGAAGCTGGTCCAGATCTTTTGTCCGTTGACGACCAGCTGGTCACCGTCGACGACTGCCCGCGTCCGCAGCGATGCCAAATCGGAGCCCGCCGACGGCTCGGAGAACCCTTGGCACCAGATGGCCTCGCCACGAAGGATCCTCGGGAGGTGGAAACTGCGTTGTTCGGGCGTCGCCTTCGTCATCAAAGTCGGACCGGCGTGACTGAGGCCGACAAAGCATGCATCGATAGGCGGAAGTCCGGCCCGCGCGTACTCCTCGTACCAGATGAGCTGCTCGACTAGCGACAGGCCGCGCCCACCGTATTCGACCGGCCATGAGATCCCGGCCCAACCACCACCCCACTGGGTGCGCTGCCACCCGAGGTCGTACTCACGGATCAGGTCGGGCACATCGGGCCGCTGCTCGGTGGGCGCATTCTCGTCCAACCAGGTACGCACCTCGTCGCGGAACTCGATGTGCCCCGCTGAGAACGTCAGATCCATTGCCTCACCATCGTCGTCCAGCTGCCCATCAGCGGTCGATTATCGCAATCATGATACTCATGATGATTAAGCACGGGCCCGGCAGCCCCCGCAAGTGTAAGGTAACGGGTTAATGAGCATCCTCAATAGCACTCTAGACCGCGGTTGCGTTCCGACGGGCTGTCGCATGGCTGACCGCCTCGTCGTGTGTGCCAGCCACAGCCCCGGCAAGGACCGCGACACCGAACGTCGCGAAGGGACGGAGTTTCGTGCAGCGCTCGCCGATGCGGCGCAACGGTGTCAGGGGTTCGATCCCGACGTCGTGGTGGTATTCGGCGGCGACCACCGCCGCGCCTTCAATCACGTCGTGCCGACGTTCGCCGTGGCGCTCTCCGCGACGATCATCGCCGAGGGACCGCACCCCGGTGGAACGCTCGACGTCGCCACCGACGTCGGCCTCGCTGCTTGTGAGTTCCTGCTCGGCGCGAATTTCGACGTGGCGGTTTGCCGCGACATCGCACTGGACCACGCCTTCGCGCAACCGTTACGAGACCTCTTAGGCGACGTCGCCGCCAAGCCCGTCATTCCGATACCCATCAACTGTGCGACCGCCCCGCTGCCCACCGCCGCGCGAGTGCTGGATTTCGGTGTGGCGGTGGCCGAGTTCCTTGACCGGCAGCACCTGCGTGCGTTGGTGATCGGTACCGGAGGGCTATCGCACTCGCCTCCCAGCCTCGATGTCGATGCATATCAGCTCACCGATGATGAGCGTCGCCGGCTTATCAGCGAAGGCATGCCCGCCGCACGCGAAAAGATCCGTCCCGACTGGGACGAGGAAGTGCTCGCCGCATTCGCGCGATGGGATCCCGAAGCGCTCACCCACTTGGTCGATACAGCGCGTATACGTGGCGGATCGGGCGCCAACGAGGTGCGGACCTGGCTGGCCGCAGCCGCAGCGGGCGGCGGCCAGCCGCTGCGCACACTTGTCTATCAGCCAGTGCCGGAATGGATTACCGGCATGGCCGTGGCGGTCTCGGCTTAGCCTGACTCACCGAAGAATCCGCGCCGCACACAACTGGTCGTCAACCTCACAAGCTCCTCACCCGAAACAGGATGCAGGATTTCCTTGGCCTTGTTGAGCACGCTGGTGGATGACGCCCGCAAAATCAGCGCCGACACCACCGGATCGAAGGGGTAATGCTGCGGGGCTCGTGCCAGCATCGTCGCAGCAGCGGAGTCGAAGTGGGCCTCGCTGGCGCGTCCGATAGCGGCGATCAGCGGGCTATCTGTGACACCGCCGTTCCACGCCTCGATGGAACCGAAATGACATTCGTAGAAATCGTAGGAGCGCATCAGCCAATCAAATAAACCTTCGGGGTCGGTAACCGGATCGAGCGCATCGGCCGCGCCCGCAATCGCGGCGAGCTGATCACGCATATCGGCACTGATAGCGACGAGCATGTCCAACTTGTCGGCGAAGTATTTATAGAACGTTCCCCGAGCGACTTGCGCCGTATCGATGATGTCCTCCACCGATGTCCGGCGATACCCGTAGGCGTTAAACCGCGTGGTCCCGGCGCGAACCAGCCCCTCGACCGTTTGCGCCGACCGTTTGCTCAGTTTCGCGATCCGGTCTTCGACGGACAGGCCGGTCAGGTCGGGCAGCGCAGGCTGCGCGAACGCAATCGTCCCGCGCTGTTCAGTGCGACCAGGCGGGTCGAGACCGCTCAACACCTCGGGCCGCGTTGCCGGGTAGAGCATCGACTGCAGGAATACCGAAAGTGTGTCGACGACATCTTGCGTGCTGCGCCCGTACGCGCGGCCGGTGTGAACGAACAGGTTGACGTCGTGGACGAGCCCGGTGATCATCATTGCCGCGGCCTCGGGATCGAGGCCCTCCATCTCGGACGCCTTCAACCTTGCGGCGATGAGGCGGTTGTAGCCACGGATCGACCGCGTGATCTGGTCGCGCGCGGTCTGATCCATCGACGCGACGGCGGACCATTGGATGAACATCGTCGAGTACTTCTCGAAGACCCAGCTCCACTCCCCCAACCACCAGTGCAGATTGTCGAAACCAGTCGCATCGGCGCCAAGCGGGCCGATTCGGCGCGACACCCGGTACAACGCCTCGCGGCATTCCTCGAGTAACTCCAGGAAAATGTCGTCCTTACCCCGGAAGTATTGGTAGAGGGTGGCGCGCGACACGCCTGCCGCCCTGGCCAGAGCATCGACAGAGGTGTCGACATAGCCGATGCGTCCGAACAGCTCGAGGGAAACCTCGGCGATGCGTCTGCGGGTCGTGGCACCGCGACTGCCGATGCGCGGACTGGTCGGGCCGTAACTCGATCGACGAACGACCTCGGCCCCGGACATGGTCGTTCAGTCTAGGCGGAAGCGCCCACTGGTGCGGGGCGTCGATTCGTCACGGCGCCTGCAGGTAGTCCGCCGAACCCGATACCGCTACGGTGCCATCGGGCCGGATCACGCTTATCTCGACTGTCACCCGATTGCGGTCATGGTCGATGGCGGTGACGCGACCGGTGCAAGTAAGCGTGTCACCCGGCCACACCTGTCCCCTGAATCGCACACCGTAGCGTTGCAGTTGCCATGGCCCTAGCCAATCCGTCACGAAGGTGGCGAGCAGCGCGGCGGTGAACATGCCCTGCCCGAATGCCGACGGATATCCCGCCGACCGCGCCAGATCGTCGTCGTAGTGCATCGGGTTGAAGTCACCCGAAGCACCGGCGTAGCGCACGAACATCTCCTTGGAGAGCGGGCCGAACTGCCGCGGCGGGGCCTCGTCACCCAGCGCGAGCGTCGCCAGTACCGGCGAGTCTGGTATCACGCGCCGGCCTCGCGTTCGATGTAGGTTGCCTTGGCTTCCGCCACCAGCGTGCCGTCAGATCGACGGAATTCGGTGAGGACAACCGCGAAACGCATGGCTCCGCCGCGTTTTCCGGGCTTCTCGAACCGGTCGGCCACCCGTTCGCACACTGTCAGCACATCACCCGCGCGCGGCAGCGCGCCATGAAAGGTGTACTCCTGCTCACCGTGCAGCAGCCGCTTGCGGTTGAAGCCGACGGCCACCCGGCTACCCGCGGGCGCCCAGCGCGCCGCCGAGATGAGGAATGTCGGCGTTATCACTGCATCGGGCCCGCGGTACGCGGGGTGGTCTGATTGCATCGCGGTCGCGAACTCGTTCAGCTTGCCCCGCTCCACGACCATCTCCCACGCCTGGCTCACCGTGCCGACAGGAGCCGGTTCTGCGACGTTGGCAGCGTTGACCATAGTAGTCAATACTGTCAGAAATAGGTTTGATGTCAAGCCAGTATCAGCAGTACACGTAGTTGTAATAGCAATACAGTGATGCCAGAATTGGCCCGACCAATCAGGTAAGTCGTCATCGTCGGCCCGTCCGGCAGCCGCGCAGCCCCAGGAGGGACCCAGGGTGCACACACACGCCGCCGTTCTGAGCGAACGCGGGAAGCCATGGATCGTCGAAACGATCGAATTGGATCCGCCCAAGGCGCCCGAGGTGCTCGTCGAGATGCACGCCTCGGGAATCTGCCACTCGGACGAGCATCTGGTCACCGGAGACATGCCGCTGCGGCTGCCGTGCATCGGAGGTCACGAGGGCGCCGGTGTCGTGCGCGAGGTCGGCGAACACGTGACGTGGCTGCAACCGGGCGATCATGTGGTCTTCAGCTTCGTCCCCTCTTGCGGCCGCTGCCACTCATGTTCGACGGGTCATCAAAGCCTGTGCGACCTGGGAGCCCGGATGTATCTGGGCACCCAGCTGCACGACAACACCTCCCGCCATCACCTCGGCGATGTCGACCTCGCCCTAGCGTGCAGTGTCGGGTCGTTCGCGCACCACACCGTGGTGAACGAGGCTAGCTGCGTCAAGGTCGATCCCCATGTCTCACTGACTAGGGCATGTCTGCTGGGGTGCGGCTTCGTCACGGGGTGGGGTTCGGCGGTGTACGCGGCCGACGTCCGCCCGGGCGATACCGTGGCGGTCGCCGGCTTCGGGGGCATTGGCGCGGCCGCCGTTCAAGGCGCTAAGCTCGCCGGGGCCCGCGCCATCGTCGTAATCGACCCGTCCGAGACCAAGTGCTGCACCGCAGTGACGATGGGCGCCACCCATACCAGCCTCAATTGGGATGACGCGACATCGGTTGTGGCAGCGGCGACGTGGGACCGTGGAGTCGACCGATTCATCTGCGCGATGGGCGTTGGTGACGGCGAGTTGGTAGGCAAGGCGCTGTCGATGACCGCCAAACGAGGACGCGTGGTGATCACCAACATTCACCCGATGCTTGACCGGTCGATCACGGCCAACTTCATGGATCTGACGCTGACCGAAAAGCAGCTCGTCGGAACGCTTTACGGCTCGGGCAACCCGCGAGCGGACATACCCAAGATCCTCGAACTCGCCTCGCAGGGGCAGGTCGATCTGGATGCGATGGTTACACGGGAATACCCGCTCGATGGGGTGAACGAGGCGTTCGACGACCTTCGGTCGGGCGCTAACGTGCGTGGCGTGCTTGTGTTTCCGGCCGGCAGGGAGGATCGGTGATGAGCGGAATTCTGAGTGATTCCTCCGACGGCGTCCTGACGATCACCCTCAACCGGCCGAAAGCGGCCAACGCGCTCCGCCCAGAGGATCGCGATCAACTGATCGCGCTGCTGCACAACGCCGATGCAGACGAGCTCATCCGGGTCGTCGTGGTGCGGGCCGTCGGCAAGCACTTCTGCGCTGGCGCCGATGTCGCCGCTCTCGCCAAACGACGCGACGAATCGCCCAAACGGGTGCTCGATCCGATGCGCAGGATCATGACAGGAGCCCAGCGATTGGTCGCCAGCGTACTGGACTGCCAGAAGCCGGTCATCGCGGCGGTGCAGGGCGCGGCGACCGGCCTCGGCGCTCACCTCGTGTACGCCTCAGATCTGGTCATCGCCACAGAGCAAGCATATTTCGCCGAGGCGTTCGTCAAACGCGGCCTCGTTGTTGACGGCGGCGGGTGTTATCTGCTTCCCCGCCGTATCGGGATGCAGAAGGCCAAGGAATTGGCGTTCTTCGGCGAGCAGCTTTCAGCATTTGGGGCACTTGCGCTCGGCCTGGTGAACCGCGTCGTTCCGGAGTCCCAATTGGATGCTGCGATCGAAGATTTCGCGCGGCGCTGCGCAACTGGCCCAACAAGTGCCATCGCTTTGACCAAGCGCCTACTCAACGACTCCCTGGACTGCGACCGTTCAGCCGCCTTCGTCACCGAGGCGATGGCACAGGAGATTCAATCGCACTCGCACGATTCCACCGAGGGCGTGCGTGCCTTCGTCGAGCGGCGTCCGACGCAGTTCACGGGGTGGTGACCCGATGGCGCGCAACGACATTCCGATGATCGACAGCACGAGCCGACCGTATTGGGAGGGTGCGCGCCGCGGTGAGCTCCTCATCGCCCGCTGCCGGGCCTGCTCGTCGGTGCATCACTACCCGCGGCCACTGTGCCCGCGCTGCTGGAGTCCCGACGTGGCCCCGACACCCGCAAGTGGTAAGGGCACGATCTACACCTATTCGACGATCCACGTCAACGACATGCCGCCGTTTCGCGACTGGGTGCCCTACGTCGCGGCCATCGTCGAACTCGCGGAGGGGCCCCGCGTGATGACCCTGATCGAAGGCTTCGACCCCGGCACCCTGTCGGTCGGCATGGCGGTGATTGCGGGCTTTCGGCCCGTCGACGGCGCCGACGACGAATCTCCATACCTGACGATCTTCATTCCCGACACCACTGATGAGGAGAACGAATGAGCCGCCTGCTGGATGGACTGGTCGCGCTCGTCACCGGGGCTGGCCACGGCATAGGCCGCGGCCACGCGCTGGAGCTTGCCAAGCATGGGGCCACGGTAATTGTGAACGATCTGGGGACCACCCTCGACGGGACGGGTTCCGGCAAGATCGCCGACGAGGTTGTCGACATCATCAAGAACCGCGGCGGAGCTGCGTTCGCCGATTTCACCGATGTCGGTGACGAGAACGCGGTTGACCAGTCGGTGAGCCGGGTGTATGAGCGCTACGGTCGACTGGACATCGTGGTGAACAACGCCGGAATCGTTCGGGACAAAGCGATTTGGAATATGTCATCGGAGGACTTCGACCTGGTGATGCGCGTACATGTACGCGGGAGTTGGCTGCTGAGCCGGGCGGTGGCACGCCGCTGGCGGGCCGAGTCCAAGGAGACCGGGGGCCCGGTGTACGGCCGTATCATCAACACCACTTCGGGCGCCGGTCTGCACGGCAACTTCGGACAGACCAACTATAGCGCGGCGAAGTCGGCCATCGTCGGGCTGACCCAGACGCTGAGCGTGGAACTGGCTTCGATCGGCGCCACCGCCAACGTGATCAGCCCCGGTGGACGGACGCGGATGTCGGCGTCCATGCCGGGTGCGGCACCGGCCATCGAGCCCGATGAACGCGGTGAGGACGAATTCGACCCCAAGGATCCCTCCCTGGCATCACCCGTGGTGGCATGGCTGGCCAGCCCACAGGCCGGGCACGTCAGCGGGCAGGTGGTCCGAGCGATGGGCGAGAACCTGCAGCTGCTCAAGGGGTGGCATCCGGTCGCGGCGGCCTCCAACGGCGGAACGCGTTGGGACGCAGATAAACTGGGCTCCATCTTCGCTACCGAAATCTTCGGCACGCGCAATACCGGCCTGCGGCTGGGCGGGTGACCCACACCCCGAGTGCGCAAATTCCGCCAGAACACCGCTCCGTCACCACTGCGATGGCCGTGGTGTGATCACGACCAAAGGCAGCTCCCGGCCCAATTTCGCCGCACTGTCCCGATACCCGTGCAAGTGCGGGTGGCTACGTCCGATCCGGTCGAACAGCACTTCCCGTTCTTCACCTTCGCTGACCCGGGCCACCGCGGGCACCCGACGCCGCCTCGAGCCGCCGCCGCAGTGCGGCGCGATCAGGTTTGAACATCGCCGTCAGCGGCAGTTCGTCGACGATGACGAGTTCGTCGGGAGCCTTGTAGTCGGCGAGTCGGTCCGACACCCAACCGCGAACATCGAAAAGCGAAGGCGGTTCTCCCGCCGGCACGACGAAGGCCACACCGATCTCGCCGATAACAGGGGCCGGCCGCGACACCACCGCGACGCGCGCGACGCCAGGATGCCTGGCCAACACCCGTTCGACCTCCAACGGGTGCACGTTGAATCCGCCGCGAATGTACATATCGCCGCTCCTGCCCAGCAGGCGCAGACAGCCGTCCTCTCCGATCTCGCCGACATCCCCGGTCCGCAACCATCCGTCCCGTACGGTCTCGGCCGTCAAGTCAGGTTGGCGCCAATATCCACGCATCACGCACGGACCGCTGACCTCCACCAATCCGTCGTTGATCCGGACCGCCATCCCCGGGGCCGGTCGGCCCACCGTCGTGCACAGCAGATCGGGCGGATCGTCGGGATCGGTGCCGCTGATCGTCGGGCATTCCGTCATCGCGTACCGCACCACGAGCGGAACGCCAATCCGCTCGCCGACCCGCCGGACGAGCTCGGGTGAAGCCGGAGCACTGGCAACCACGCCAATTCGCAAATGGCTCAGCGACTCTCGGCTGACATCGCTATCTAAAAGCTTCTCCCACTGGGTGGGCACCGCGCCGGCGACCGTGATCCGCTCCTCGGTCAGCCGAGCCACCATCGACTGCACCGACCACGGCGTATCCGGGATGACCAGAGTCGAACCCCACACGAGCTGATCCCATAACTTGAACATGTAGCCCGCGTGCGAAAACGGCGTCGAGGTGAGCCGCCGGTCGAAGGGCTCGCTCATCACCCCCGATGCGAGGGCCCCGGCCGCGAGATTGTCAGCGTCAAAGATCGCACCCTTAGGCTGCCCAGTCGTTCCGCTCGAGAAAATAAGTGCCACAGGATCACTGCGCGTTGTCGGAGCCGGCGGGACCACCGCGCCGACACCAGACGCCAGTTCGGCACGGCGCAACGTTGGGCAGCCGGCGAGCTCGGCTTTTGCCGTAGCCTCGTCGACCACCACCAACGCCGGGTCCGCCCGCGCGAGGATCCCGATGACTTCGTAGGGGCCCAGCCGCGGATTGACACCGGTGGTGATCGCGCCGAGCAGCGCGGCGGCGCCGTAGCACACCGCGTAGTCGATACCCGACGGCAACAACAACGCGACGACCTCACCGGCACCCACCCCGCGCCTGCGCATCTGCGCTGCCACCGTCTGGGACCGCCGGTACCACTCGGCGAAGCCGATCCGGTCGCCGCGGTCGACGTAGGCGATCCGGTCGCCATATGCTTGCGCGGCGGCCGCGAATAATTCAGCGGTACCGGCGAATTCGTCGGGGTTCAGGGGTGGGACGGCCATCAGGCTAGGGTGCTCCACGACCAAGGATCATCGTGCCGCTGGAGCAAAACCAGCCGCCGGTCGCGCTCACGCAGGCCAGCGTCGCGTCCGGAACTTGGCGCGGACCACAGTCTCCACGTAACTGCCGGGCCGCCTCCACCAGGAGGAAAAGCCCGCGTTGGCCCGGGTGACACGCCGACAATCCGCCGCCGTCGGGGTTCGTCGGCAAGGCGCCACCAAGCCGCAACGCACCGGACTCGACGAACGGACCGCCATCGCCCTTCGCGCAGAACCCGAGATCCTCCAGCGTGAGCAGTGCCATGTAGGTGAAGGCGTCGTAGATCGTGGCCACGTCAATCTCGTCCGGACGCACGCCGGCGCGTTGAAACGCCAGCGGGCCGCTGACAGCGGCGGGTCCCACAGTCAGGTCATCCCATTGCGAGGTCAGCATGTGCGACGTCGTCTCCGCCGAGCCCAGTATCCACACCGGATCGCGCGGCAGGTCCCTGGCCCGGTCCGCACCGACCAAGACCACCGCCGCCGCGCCGTCACTGCGGATGCAGCAGTGCAGTTTGGTGAACGGATCGGCAATCATCGGACCGCCCAACACGTCGTCGATCGTGATCGGATCCCGGTAGAAAGCCTCCGGATTGAGCGCGGCGTTCGTCCGCGCGGACACCGCGACCTCCGCAAGTTGCTCGATGGTGGTGCCGTACTGGTGCATATGCCGGCGAGCGGCCATGGCGTACTTCGAGATCAGCGTGTGCCCATACGGCGCCTCCCACTGCATCGGGCCGCGGGCGCCCCACGCGATTCCGGCCCCACGCAACCCGCGTCGCAGATCCGAACGGGCAGTTGACCCGTAGGTGAGCAGCACGACGTCGACGTGACCGGCGGCGATCGCATCGGCTGCATGCGATGCCATCACCTCCCAGGCCGCACCGCCCACCGACGTCGAATCCAGCCATGTCGGTCGCAGCCCCAAATAATCGGCCACCTCGACGGGAGCCAACATTCCCTGCCCAGTGGAGGCCAGCCCGTCAATGTCAGCGGCAGTTAGCCCCGCATCGTCCAGCGCGCGCCGACTCGCTTGCGCGATCAAGTCATAGGGGCTGCGGTCACCGACGGTACCCAGTTCCGACAGTGCCACCCCGGCAATGGCAACAGCGCGGCTCACCGCCACACCTCCGCAGAGCCAGTGGGCGCCTCACGCACCTCTTCGTAAGTATCGACAAGCCGCTCCGCACCGCGCGCCAACAACGTGACGTCGGCGCCCACAAGCAGAAAGCTCGCCCCCCCGGCAAGATATCGGCGGGCAAGAACTTCGTTAAATGCGTTGACACCTGCAGGTTTTCCGGCCGCCGCGATGATCACGAGGGCACGTTCCACGGCGGCCACCACCTCGGGATGCTCGGGGTCGCCCAGGTGGCCCAGTGCCGCCGCCAGATCGGCCGGGCCGATGAACACGGCATCCACACCTTCGACGGCAACGATCTGCGGAAGCGCAGCAAGGCCACGGTCGGACTCGACCTGGACCGTCACCGAGACATCGCGATCAGCCGTGCGCAGGTAATCTGTCCGGCGATTCCACCGCGACGCCCGCGCCAACGCACTGCCTACTCCTCGAATGCCCACCGGCGGATAACGAGTCGCAGCCACCGCGGCCAAAGCCTGTTCCGCGGAATCGATCATCGGCAACATCAGATTGCACGCTCCGATGTCCAGCAGCTGTTTGATCACGACCGGATCAGCAACGGGCGGCCGAACCACCACCTCGGTATCCGGATACCCAGCGGCGGCCTGCAATTGAGCGAGCGTACTGCGCAAATCGTTGGGGGCGTGTTCCTGATCGAGCAACACCCAGTCCACCCCCGAGCCCACGCAGATCTCGGTGACATACGGGCTGCCCGACGCCACCCACATGCCGATCTGTCGGGTCCCGCTACGCATGCGCTGCGTCCACTGACTGTTCATCGTCACAGCTCCGCGAACGTGATCGACACCGTTCCCAGCTCCCCGAAGTCGGCGACAAATTCGTCGCCAGGGTCGGCAAAAATGGCCGCGGTGAACGACCCTGATAGCACGACATCACCCCCAGACAGCGAGATTCCATATCCGGCAATGCGATTGGCCAACCACGCGACCGCGTGAGCCGGGTTGTCCAGCACCGCCGCCGATACCCCGGACTCTTCGATGACACCGTTGCGCAACAGCAGCGCCGGCACCCAGCGCAAGTCCAGCTCCGCAGGACACGCCGCCTGAGAACCCAGGACCAATCCCGCATTGGCGGCGTTATCGGCTATCGTATCGACGATCGTGCGCCGGTGCCCGGTGTCGCGGTCGGTCATATCCACCCGGGCGTCAAGGATCTCCATAGCCGGCACGACGTGGTCGGTGGCCGCCACTACGTCAGCCGCCGTAACGTCGGGACCACGCAGTGCGTGCCCCAGCACGAAGGCCAGTTCGACCTCGATTCGTGGGCGGATAAATCTGCCCAGCGGTACCCGCCCGCCGTCGGCGAAGAACATATCATCAAAGAGCGCGCCGAAGTCGGGCTCGTCAATCGACACCGCCCGCTGCATAGTCTTAGAGGTCAGACCTACCTTGCGGCCCTTAATGACTCGACCATCAGCAACCTTCAGTCCAACCAGTGCCCGCTGCACCGCGTAGGCGTCCTCAACCGTCATCTCGGGATACCTCAGCGACAGCTGAGAAATCGTGCGGCGTTCGCGCTCAGCACGGTGCAATTCCGCAGCGAGGACATCGATATCGGCGGGCGACGGCCGAGTCATCGGCCGGCGAGGAACGCGACAGCCGCGGCGTTGAACATGTCCGGGTCCTCAAAGTGTGGCCAATGACGTACCTCGGGCATCTCCAAAATCCTGGCATCGGGGATCAGTGCCGCGATCGAAGTAGCGGTTTCCTGATACACGCCGTGGTCGCGCCCCGAGGCAACCACCGTGACCGGCGAGCTGATCGATCGCCAATCCGCCTCCGCAATCAGATTACGGTCTCGTGCATCCGGATCCTGCAGGATCAGCAGATGATCGATGCTGGCCCGGGTGTCCTCACGTTGGTAGATCGCCTGCCGCAGCCCGATGAGATCAGGCAGCCGGTTGCGCTCATCGGCAATCAGATGCGCGAATACCGCGTGCAGCGACTCCCACGTGGGCTCGTTGACCGCCTTGGTCCGCTCGGCGCGGATACGGGCCATATTGGTCGCCGACGCCTCCTTACCGGCCGGCGACATCAGGATCAGCCGGTCGGCCCGCTCCGGATAGCGAACCGCGATGGCCGCGGCCACCCACGCCCCGAGCGACATCGCCACCAGGTGCGCCCGCTCGATGCCGAGCGCGTCCATCACCGCAAGCACATGTTCGACGTAGACGGGGATCTCGTAGTCGAAATCCGGCTTCTCGGTGAACCCGTTACCGACCATGTCCAGCGCGATGCAATGAAAGTGCACAGACAGCTCGCCAAGATTGGGCGCGAAGGTTTCCCAGTGACCACCGGTGCCGTGCAGGAGGACCACGTGCGGCATCGCCGGATCGCCGGCTTCGGCCACCCGCGTGCGCACCACCTGCCCGTTGACAGGCACCGTCAGATAGCGCTGGGAAAACGACAATTGCTTGAGGTACATCCAGATGCTGCGGTAGGCCTCTTCGGACGCGGCGGGTCCAACCGTGGCGGGTTGTGTCACTGGGACGGGCTCCCTCATCTATACATTTCTGACATTATTGTCACTACTCAATCACCAAACATTGGTACCGATAGTCTGCATGTCCAAGCCGGTGAAGCGCAATGACGCCCTCCCACACGCCCAGCGTTGATTCTGACAGTGCTATGCGGTAATACTGGGGTGACCCCTGATCCAGACGAGTCGAAAGAAGCGGTATCGATGAGCGGCGACAAGGATGCGCAGGCAGACGTCCCGCATCCAGCGCCCGGTCGCCGCAAACCACTAGCCGACGTGGTCAATGAGTTCGCCGGGGTGCGCCTGTGGCTGGATTCGAACGGCAACGGTGACCGGCTGGCGATCGAAGATCTCGACAGCGGGGATCTGGTGTTCTTATGCCCTTTGGAGTTGGCCAGCATGACGCGGTCCACCGAAAGCGATCGCGAGCGGTGGCTGCACGTGGGCACCTACCGCGCAGAACGCAAGTACAGCGCGGGCTAATGGGCACCGACGTCGACATTGCGGGTCTGGGCATGACGCCGATGTCCTTGCGACCCGGCGCGACTCCCGCGCGCCTGGCATGCGACGCGATCGTCGCAGCGCTGCGCGACGCGAGCATCAGCCATGCCGATGTGGACGGCCTTCTGGTGGCCTCCTCCCAGGGCGTGCGACCCGAGCGGGTGGGGGTCGGGCTGGCTGCCACCGCGGGACTTGTCGACCTGCGATTGCTCGAGCACCTCGAGATCAAGGGCGCCACCACCCTGGCCATGCTGCAGCGAGCCCACTACGCGATCACCTCCGGTGAGGCGCACACCGTCGTCTGCGTATTCGCCGACGCCCCGATCGTTGCAGGACGCGGTTCCGGTTCGACCTACGCCCACAGCGGCGGCCACAGCGGCACCCGAGGCCTGGAGCGGGCGTCGGGACTGCTTGGCTCGGTACCGACCTATGCGCTGCTGGCCCAGCGCTGGTTCCACGTCATGGGTGGGTCTGCGATGGATTTGTGCACGGTCGCCGTCACGGCACGCCGCTGGGCAGCCGGCAATCCCGATGCCGTGGATCGCAGTCCGCTGGATGCTGACAGTTACCACGCCGCCCCGATGATCGCCGAGCCGCTCCGCCGCCCGGATTGCGCCCGCCCAGTCAACGGTGCCGTCGCCGTGGTAGTGACTGGTGACACGGCCTTGGGCCACAATAGGATTCGACTGCGCGGATTCGGCCGGTCGCACCCCGTGCGGCGCAGGCGCGCTGGGGCGGAGTCATGGTTCGGCGGTGGACGGAGCGCCGTGAACACCGCATTGGCGCAGGCCGGCATGGCCAGGTCGGACATCGACGTCGTCGAACTCTACGACCCGTTCTCGATCGTGACACTCATCCTGCTCGCCGAATACGGGTTGACCAACGACGCGCCCGTCGGCGCATTCGTCCAGGAAGGCCGCATCGGGCCGGGCGGCGATCGGCCTGTCAACACCGGCGGAGGCCAGCTGGCCGGTTTCTACCTCCAGGGCATGACACCGCTCGCCGAAGCCATCCTGCAGCTGCGCGGACTGGGCGGTGCTCGCCAGGTTTCGGATGCGTCCACCGCACTGGTCAGCGGGCTTGGCGGGCGAATGGACCACCACGCGGTGGTAGTCCTGGAGCGTGCTGCGTGAGTATTCCGGACACCTCCGTGGACCCGACAGCCGCGCACTGCGCAGCCGACTGGTTACTCGCAGAATCAGTGGCGCCCCAAGTGCAGGGCGATCCCCTCCAGCCGTTGTACGACTTCGCCGCGCACGGGGTGCTGGCAATGCCTTTTTGTGCGCATTGCGATTTGGCGCTTGAGCTCGAGCAACAGCGGTGCGACGGCTGCGGCGCACTCGAAGTGCTGTGGCGCGAAGTCGAAGCGGTCGGCAAGGTCCACGCCGCCACCATGATGCATCGGCACGAACGCGGGCTAGTCGTTGCCGAGCGCCCGTATCCGATCGTCGACGTCGAACTCGCCAGCGGTCACCGCATCGTGGTCACGACCGCGACGCCCTGCCCCGCTGCCCCCCCGATCGGAACCAAGGTCTTCCTGAGCTTCAGACGCCTTGGAGCGACCACCATCCCGGCCATCGAGTACAGCAAAGGATCGTCGTGACGACAGTCGAGAAATCAAAGCAGCCCACACCCACGCCCCATGACGACATCGCCGACGTCGTGCGACCAGACCGAGTGCACGGATCGGTCTACACCTCGCCGGCCATCTTCCAGCGCGAAATGGACACCATCTTCCGCATGGGATGGGTTTACGTCGCCCACGACAGTGAAGTGAGCGAACCCGGTGACTACCTCACGCGAATGATTGGCACCGACCCAGTGATCGTCGTGCGCGGCCGCGACGGCGTGGTCCGAGTACTGCTCAATCGCTGCAGCCACAGAGCCAACCGGTTATGCAACGCAGACAAGGGGAATGCCAACGCGTTTCGCTGCCCCTACCACGGCTGGACTTTCAAGAACACCGGCGAGCTCAGCGGCGTCCCCATGCGCGAGGCCTACGGCGATGCTTTCGAACAGGTACGCGGCGAGCTCGGCCTGGCCCTCACCCCCCGGGTGGACAGCTACGGCGGATTCATCTTCGCGTCGTTGAGCGCGGACGGACCGACGCTGGCCGAGCACCTCGGCAACGCCACGCACGCCATCGACAGGTTGCTGAACCTGTCCCCCACCCGCCGCATCGATCTGCGGGCCAACTGGATGAAGCATCTCCACCACGCCAACTGGAAGATGGTGGTGGAAAACAACGTTGATGGCTACCACGCCCTGTTCACCCACGCATCGGTGTACGACGCGATTCGCCCCGCCAAGGTGTCGCACGTACCGACCAAAGTCGACGTCGTCGTCCGCGACATGGGCAACGGGCATTCGGAGATCGACTATTCCGACGAATACCGCAAACTGGACGAGGAATTCGTCTGGTACGGGCGCATCCCCCGGGCCAAGCTGGCTGGCTATGTCGATGCCCTCGAGCGCGCCTACGGACCCGACCAGACCCACGACGCCCTCGTGGTGGGACCCCCGCACACGCTAATTTGGCCCAACCTCTTTCTCGCCGAGATGAACGTCATGTTCGTCGAACCGCAGGCCGTCAACCGCACCGTGGCCTACACCACCGCAGTGCTTATTCCGGGCCATGACAACCTCAACCAGCGCACCATGCGCCGCGCCGAGGGCGCCATGGGCCCGGCCGGGTTCCTGATCGCCGACGACGGCGAGATCGGGATGCGCAACCAGGCCGGGCTGGCCGCGACGACGCCGGAGTGGCTGGTGCTGTCCCGAGGGGTGACCACCGACGTCGTCGACGAGACGGGAACGGTCAACTCGGACAAGAGCGCAGAGACGCCGCAGCGGGGCTTCTACGCTCGCTGGGCGCAGGTCGTCAGCGGAGCAGCCTCGTGAGCACGAAAGCCGACACCGCTACCGGCGATCGCTCCGCCGCGATCGCGGCCGCGATGCGCCCCGTACCCGATTCCGACATCCTGTCGTTTCTCTACCTCGAGTCAAGACTGGCCGACGAAGGCCGGTACTCGGATTGGGAGTCGCTGTGGGCCGACGACGCCGAATACCGAGTACCGATGAATCCCGACGACGATCCGCGCACATCGTTGGCCTACATCAACGACAACCGGCGGCGCATCAAAAGCCGCGTCGCGCAATTGAACACCGGAAACCGGCACTCGCAGGTCCCACCGTCACACCTGCGCCGGCTGCTGTCGAACTCCGAGGTCGTCGGCTCGAGCGCTGACACCATAACCGTGGAGTCGAACTTCGCCTTGTTCGAATACCGTGTGCGACAGCGTGTCTGGGCGGGCCGGGTGGTGCATACCGTCAGGCGCGCGGACGCCGATGGCGAGCTGTGGCTGGTCCGAAAGATCGTCCACCTCATCGACGCGAGCGGGCCCGTCGACACGCTGGCTTTCCTGATCTAGGGGAAACGTTGCTGCTCATCCACGACATCGCCGCCAACAACGCCCGCCGCTACCCCAACAAGATCGCCTTAATCGATGGTGACCGGCGGCATTCCTGGTCGCAGCTGGACGACCGTGCCCGCCGACTGGCTAACGTCCTGCTCGATCGGGGTCTTCAGGCCGGCGACCGCGTCGTCGTCATCGCCCGGAACTGCATCGAATGGCCAGAGATCTCCTTCGGTCTGTCGTATGCGGGGCTCGTCGCCATCCCCGTCAACATCCGGCTCGCCCCTGACGAGGTCGTGCACATCGTGGATGACTCGGGTGCCCGCGCCGCCATCGTGCACGGCGACCAATTCGACAGGTTCGCCGTCCCGCTGGTGTAGAGGATGACGGCCATATCGTCGGGCGACGTCGCGCATGGCGGTGCGGCAGGGGACGCGTTGGCCAGGCGGCGCTCGTAGTCGTTGCCAATCATGAACGGGTCCAAGGTATCCAGCGGGACGGCGAACCTGTCGAATTGGTCGCCGTGCACGATGGCGGCGCGGGCACCCGAGTCATCCACGATGTGC
>NZ_LZJM01000278.1:0-31903 GCF_001667665.1 Mycobacterium sp. E342 | reverse complement strand
CGGTCAGCGGCACCTCGGGCGCGGGCCGGGCCGCCAAGACCGACCTGCTGGGCTCCGAGGTGATCGGGTCCGCGCGGGCCTACAACATCGCGGGCGCTCACCGGCACACCCCCGAGATCGCCCAGGGCCTGCGCGCCGTCACCGACCGCGATGTGACGGTGTCGTTCACGCCGGTGCTGATCCCGACGTCACGGGGCATCCTGGCCACCTGCACCGCGCGCACCCGCTCGCCGCTGTCGCAGCTGCGGGCCGCCTACGAAAAGGCTTATGACGCAGAGCCGTTCGTGCACCTGCTGCCCGAGGGTCAGCTGCCTCGCACCGGTTCGGTGATCGGCAGCAACGCCGCCCACCTCGCCGTCGCGGTGGACGAGGCCGCGCAGACATTCGTGGCGATCGCCGCCATCGACAACCTGGTGAAGGGCACCGGCGGCGCGGCGGTGCAATCCATGAACCTGGCACTGGGCTGGCCGGAGACCGAAGGCCTTTCGGTGGTCGGGGTCGCGCCGTGACCCACCTTGCCGAGGCGCGCCTGGTGCGCGAACAGGGCGTCACCGCGCCGGCCGGATTCCGGGCCGCCGGCATCGCCGCCGGCATCAAGGCCTCGGGCAACCGCGACCTGGCCCTGGTCTTCAACGAGGGACCCGACTACGCGGCCGCCGGCGTGTTCACCCGCAACAAGGTCAAGGCCGCGCCCGTGCTGTGGTCCCAGCAGGTGCTGACCACCGGGGCGCTGCGCGCGGTGATCCTCAACTCCGGCGGCGCCAACGCGTGCACCGGCCCGGGCGGCTTCCAGGACGCCCACGCCACCGCGGAGGCCGTCGCGGCCGCGTTGTCGGACTGGGGGACCGAGACGGGGGCCATCGAGGTCGCGGTGTGTTCCACCGGGCTGATCGGGGACCGGTTGCCGATGGACAAGGTGCTCGCCGGGGTCCGGGCGGTCGTGCAGGACATGGCCGGCGGGCTGAGCGGCGGGGACGAGGCCGCGCGCGCCATCATGACCACCGACACCGTGCCCAAACAGGTTGCGCTGCACCACCCGGGCAACTGGACGGTCGGCGGGATGGCCAAGGGGGCGGGCATGCTGGCGCCCTCGCTGGCCACCATGCTCTGCGTGCTTACCACCGACGCGGCCGTCGACGCCGCCGCGCTCGGCACCGCGCTGCGCCGCGCCACCGCCCGCACCTTCGACCGGCTCGACATCGACGGCAGCTGCTCGACCAACGACACGGTGCTGCTGCTGGCGTCGGGCGCCAGCGAGATCACCCCGCCCCAGGCCGAACTCGAGGACGCCGTGCTGGCGGCCTGCGACGACTTGTGCGCGCAGCTACAGGCCGACGCCGAGGGCGTCACCAAGCGCGTCACCGTCACCGTGACCGGGGCCGCCTCCGACGACGACGCGCTGACCGCCGCGCGGGTGATCGCCCGCGACAGCCTGGTCAAGACCGCGGTGTTCGGGTCCGACCCCAACTGGGGCCGGGTGCTGGCGGCGGTCGGCATGGCGCCGGTCACCCTCGACCCGGACCGGATCCGGGTGTCTTTCAACGGTTTTGCCGTGTGCGTCGACGGCGTCGGGGCGCCCGGCGCGCGCGAGGTGGACCTGTCCGGCGCCGACATCGACATCACGGTCGACCTGCGCGTGGGCGACGGCTCCGCCGCCGTCCGCACCACCGACCTGTCGCACGCCTACGTCGAAGAGAACTCGGCGTACAGCTCATGACCGTGCACACTCAAGAGCTGTCCACCGCGGTCAAGGCGCAGGTGCTGGCCGAAGCGCTGCCCTGGCTCAAGCAGCTGTACGGCAAGGTCATCGTCATCAAGTACGGCGGCAACGCGATGACCGACGACACGCTGCGCCGCGCCTTCGCCGCCGACATGGCCTTCCTGCGCAACTGCGGCATCCACCCCGTCGTCGTGCACGGCGGCGGCCCGCAGATCACGGCCATGCTGCGGCGCCTCGGCATCGCCGGCGACTTCAAGGGCGGCTTCCGGGTCACCACACCGGAAGTGCTCGACGTGGCGCGGATGGTGTTGTTCGGGCAGGTGGGCCGCGAACTGGTCAACCTGATCAACGCGCACGGGCCCTACGCCGTCGGCATCACCGGCGAGGACGCGCAGCTGTTCACCGCCGTGCGGCGCAGCGTCACCGTGGACGGCGTGGCCACCGACATCGGCCTGGTCGGGGACGTCGAGCACGTCAACACCGCCGCGGTGCTGGATCTGATTGCGGCGGGCCGTATTCCGGTGGTGTCGACGCTCGCGCCGGACGCCGAGGGCGTGGTGCACAACATCAACGCCGACACCGCCGCGGCGGCGCTCGCCGAGGCCCTGCGGGCCGAGAAGCTGTTGATGCTCACCGATGTCGAGGGCCTCTACACCAGCTGGCCGGACCGGGATTCGCTGGTCAGCGAGATCGATACCGCGACACTGTCCCAACTGCTACCCACGCTGGAGGCGGGCATGATCCCCAAGGTCGAGGCGTGCCTGCGGGTGGTCACCGCGGGTGTGCCCAGCGCGCACATCATCGACGGCCGGGTCGAACACTGCGTGCTGGTGGAGCTTTTCACCGACGCGGGCACCGGCACCAAGGTGGTGGGCGCGTGACCAAAGGGGATTTGATGCAGCACCGCTGGCAAGCCGTGATGATGAACAACTACGGCACCCCGCCGCTGGCCCTGGCCGCCGGCGACGGCGCCCTAGTCACCGACGTGGACGGCAACACGTACCTCGACCTGCTCGGCGGCATCGCCGTCAACGTCCTGGGCCACCGCCACCCCGCCGTCATCGAGGCCGTCACGCACCAGATGACGACGCTGGGCCACACCTCCAACCTCTATGCCAGCGAGCCGGGCATCGCGCTGGCCGAAGAGCTGGTCGCCCTGCTCGGTGCGGACGCGCCCGCGCGGGTGTTCTTCTGCAATTCCGGCACCGAGGCCAACGAGGTCGCGTTCAAGCTGTCGCGGCTGACCGGACGCACGAAACTGGTTGCCGCGCAAGGCGGTTTCCACGGCCGCACGATGGGATCGCTGGCGCTGACCGGCCAGCCGAGCAAGCAGGCGCCGTTCGAGCCGCTGCCCGGCTTCGTCACCCACGTGCCCTACGGCGATGCCGACGCGCTGGCCGCCGCCGTCGACGACGCCACCGCCGCGGTGTTCCTCGAACCGATCATGGGCGAGGGCGGCGTCGTCGTCCCGCCCGGAGGCTATCTGACCGCCGCGCGCGACATCACCGCGCGGCACGGAACGCTCCTGGTGCTCGACGAGGTACAGACCGGAATGGGCCGCACCGGAGCGTTTTTCGCCCATCAGCACGACGGCGTCACGCCCGACGTCGTGACCATGGCCAAGGGCCTCGGCGGCGGGCTGCCCATCGGCGCCTGCCTGGCCGTCGGGCCGGCCGCCGAGCTGATGACGCCCGGGCTGCACGGCAGCACCTTCGGCGGAAACCCGATCTGCGCCGCGGCAGCGCGGGCGGTGCTGCGGGTGATCGCGGACGAGGATCTGGTCCGGCACGCCGAGGTGCTGGGCAAGTCGCTGCGCCACGGCATCGAGTCCCTGAACCACCCGCTGATCGACCACGTGCGCGGCCGCGGGCTGCTTCAGGGCATGGTGCTGGCCGCGCCGCGCGCCAAGGACGCCGAAAACGCCGCGCGCGACGCCGGATTCCTGGTCAACGCCGCCGTGCCGGACGTCGTCCGGCTGGCCCCGCCGTTGATCGTCACCGAGGCCCAGCTCGAGACCTTCGTCGAGGCGTTGCCGGCCATTCTGGACAGGGCCGCGGCGTGACCCCCCGCCACTTCCTGCGCGACGACGACCTGTCGCCCTCCGAGCAGGCCGAGGTGCTGCAGCTGGCCGCCGAGCTGAAGAAGGACCCGTTCAGCGCCCGGCCGTTGGACGGCCCACGCGGCGTCGCGGTGCTCTTCGACAAGAACTCCACCCGCACCCGGTTCTCCTTCGAGGTGGGCATCGCCCAGCTCGGCGGGCACGCCGTCGTCGTCGACGCCCGCAGCACCCAGCTGGGCCGCGACGAGACCCTGGGCGACACCGCGCGGGTGCTGTCCCGCTACGTCGAGGCCATCGTGTGGCGGACCTTCGCCCAGGACCGGCTCGAGGCGATGGCCGAGGCCGCCACGGTGCCCGTGGTCAACGCGCTCTCCGACGAGTTCCATCCCTGCCAGGTGCTCGCCGACCTGCAGACCATCGCCGAACGCAAGGGATCGCTTGCGGGACTGCGCATGTCCTACCTCGGCGACGGCGCCAACAACATGGCCCACTCGCTGCTGCTCGGCGGGGTGACCGCCGGCATGCACGTCACCGTCGCCGCGCCCGACGGCTTCGCCCCCGTCCCCGCGTACGTGGCGGCGGCCCGCGCGCGCGCCGAGACCACCGGCGGCTCGGTCACCCTGACCGCCGAGCCGGACGCCGCGGCGACCGGAGCCGACGTCCTGGTCACCGACACCTGGACGTCGATGGGGCAGGAGGACGACGGGCTGGACCGCCTCACACCGTTCCGGCCCTTCCAGGTCAACCAGCGGCTGCTGGGCCTGGCGGATCCGGAAGCCATTGTGCTGCACTGCCTTCCGGCCCACCGCAACGACGAGATCACTGACGAGGTGATGGACGGGCCGGCCAGCGTGGTCTGGAACGAGGCCGAGAACCGGCTGCACGCCCAGAAGGCGCTGCTGGTGTGGCTGCTGGAGCGGTCCCGATGACCCGCTCGAAAACCACCCCCGAAACCACCCGGGCCGGCCGCCAGGACCGCATCGTGGCGATCCTGTCGTCGGCGTCGATCAGCAGCCAGGGCGAGCTGGCCGCCCGGCTGGCCGACGAGGGCATCGAGGTCACCCAGGCCACCCTGTCGCGCGACCTCGAAGAGCTGGGCGCGGTGAAGCTGCGCGGCGCCGACGGCGGCGTCGGCGTCTACATCGTCCCCGAGGACGGCAGCCCGGTGCGCGGCGTCTCCGGCGGCACCGCGCGGCTGTCCCGGCTGCTCGGTGAGCTCCTGGTGTCCGCCGACGCCAGCGCGAACCTCGCCGTGCTGCGCACCCCGCCGGGCGGCGCCAACTACCTGGCCAGCGCGATCGACCGCGCGGCGCTACCGTACGTCGTCGGCACCATCGCCGGCGACGACACCGTCTTCGTGGCCGCCCGTGAGCCGATGACCGGCGCGGAGCTGGCCCGCACCTTGGAACAACTCACGTAAGCCGCACAACCTAAGGAGATTGGTTCATGTCAGATCGCGTCATCCTGGCGTATTCCGGCGGTCTGGACACCTCGGTCGCGATCAGCTGGATCGGCAAGGAAACCGGCCGCGAGGTGGTGGCGGTCGCGATCGACCTCGGTCAGGGCGGCGAGGACATGGAGGTCGTCCGCCAGCGTGCCCTGGACTGCGGCGCGGTGGAAGCCGTCGTCGTCGACGCCCGCGACGAGTTCGCCGAGGGCTACTGCCTGCCCACCATCTTGAGCAACGCCCTCTACATGGACCGCTACCCGCTGGTGTCGGCGATCAGCCGGCCGCTGATCGCCAAGCACCTGGTGGCGGCGGCCCGCGAGCACGGCGGCACCACCGTCGCGCACGGCTGCACCGGCAAGGGCAACGACCAGGTCCGGTTCGAGGTCGGATTCGCTTCACTGGCACCGGATTTGGAGGTGCTGGCCCCGGTCCGCGACTACGCGTGGACGCGGGAGAAGGCGATCGCATTCGCCGAAGAGAACGCCATCCCGATCAACGTCACCAAGCGCTCGCCGTTCTCCATCGACCAGAACGTGTGGGGACGCGCGGTGGAAACCGGCTTCCTGGAACACCTTTGGAACGCGCCCACCAAGGACATCTACGCCTACACCGAAGACCCCACCATCAACTGGAACACCCCCGACGAGGTGATCGTCGGGTTCGAGCGCGGGGTCCCGGTGTCCATCGACGGCAAACCGGTGTCGGTGCTGGCTGCCATCGAGGAACTCAACCGCCGCGCCGGCAGCCAGGGCGTCGGGCGCCTGGACGTGGTCGAGGACCGGCTGGTGGGTATCAAGAGCCGCGAGATCTACGAGGCCCCGGGGGCGATGGTGCTCATCACCGCCCATACCGAGCTCGAACACGTCACGCTGGAGCGCGAGCTGGGCCGCTTCAAGCGGCACACCGACCAGCGCTGGGCCGAGCTGGTCTACGACGGGCTCTGGTACTCGCCGCTGAAGACCGCGCTGGAGGCCTTTGTCGCCAAGACCCAGGAGCACGTCACGGGCGAGATCCGAATGGTGTTGCACGGCGGGCACATCGCGGTCAACGGCCGGCGCAGCGCGCAGTCGCTGTACGACTTCAACCTGGCCACCTACGACGAGGGTGACAGCTTCGACCAGTCGGCCGCCAAGGGCTTCGTCTACGTGCACGGGCTGTCGTCCAAGATCGCGTCCCGCCGGGACCTGGCCACATGACCGCGAGCGACCGTGTCTGCACGACGACACGCCGCATTGTGCGTACAAACGCGGTCGCTCGCGCGGGGGCGAGGGCTGAAGCGTGAGCACGCGCGAGGGGTCGCTGTGGGGCGGGCGGTTCGCCGACGGCCCGTCGGAAGCGCTGGCGGCGCTGAGTAAGTCCACCCATTTCGACTGGGTGCTGGCCCCCTACGACATCGTCGCCTCGCGGGCCCACACCGTGATCCTGTTCCACGCCGGGCTGCTCACCGCCGAGCAGCGCGACGGGCTGCTGGCCGGGTTGGAAAGCCTCGCCGAGGACGTGGCCGACGGCAGCTTCGCGCCGCTGGTGACCGACGAGGACGTGCACGCCGCGCTGGAGCGCGGGTTGATCGACCGGGTGGGGCCGGACCTGGGCGGCCGGCTGCGGGCCGGGCGGTCGCGCAACGACCAGGTGGCCACCCTGTTCCGGATGTGGCTGCGCGACGCGGTGCGCCGGGTCGCGGACGGGGCGCTGGAAGTGGTGGCCGCGCTGGCCGCCCAGGCCGCCGCGCACCCGACGGCGATCATGCCGGGCAAGACGCATCTGCAGTCCGCCCAGCCGGTCCTGCTGGCCCACCACCTGCTCGCGCATGCGCACCCGCTGCTGCGCGACGTGGACCGCATCGTCGACTTCGACCGGCGCGCGGACGTGTCGCCGTACGGCTCGGGGGCGCTGGCCGGGTCGTCGCTGGGGCTGGATCCGGACGCGATCGCCGCGAAGCTGGGATTCACCACCGCCGCGGACAACTCCATCGACGCGACCGCCGCCCGGGATTTCGCCGCCGAGGCCGCGTTCGTCTTCGCGATGATCGCCGTGGACGTCTCGCGGCTGGCCGAGGACATCATCCTGTGGAGCTCGACGGAGTTCGGCTACGTCAGGCTGCACGATTCGTGGTCCACCGGCAGCTCGATCATGCCGCAGAAGAAGAACCCGGACATCGCGGAGTTGGCCCGCGGCAAGTCCGGGCGGTTGATCGGCAACCTGGCCGGGCTGCTGGCGACGCTGAAGGCCCAGCCGCTGGCCTACAACCGCGACCTGCAGGAGGACAAGGAGCCGGTGTTCGACTCGGTCGCCCAGCTGGAGCTGTTGCTGCCGGCGATGGCCGGCCTGGTGGCCAGCCTGACGTTCGACGTCGAGCGGATGGCGGCCCTGGCCCCGGCCGGCTACACCCTGGCCACCGACATCGCCGAATGGCTGGTGCGCCGCGGGGTGCCGTTCCGGGCCGCGCACGAGGCCGCCGGCGCCGCGGTGCGCGCCGCCGAGGGCCGCGCCGTCGGGCTCGACGAGCTGACGGACGACGAGTTGGCCGCCATCAGCCCCGAGCTGACGCCGCAGGTGCGTGAGATCTTGACGGTCGAGGGCTCGGTGTCGTCGCGCGACCGGCGGGGCGGCACCGCGCCCGCCCGGGTCGCCGAGCAGCTCGAAGCCGTCGTGGCCCGCAGCGAGGAGCTCAAGGCGCTTCTCGGCGGCCGCGAATCATGACGTCCATTTACGCTCCGGTCAATTCCAATCCGACTAGAATTCCGGCTGAAGCGATGCGGCTGAACCTGTCATGCCGGATCCTCGTCATCAAGGGGTGGGACCAATGAGCGTCGTCGCGGGCGTGTCCGGTGCCTTGCCGCCGTATCGCTACTCCCAGCGAGAGCTCACCGACTTCTTCGTCAGCATCCCGGAGTTCGAGGGCTACGAGGACATCGTCCGGCAGTTGCACGCCAGCGCCAAGGTCAACAGCCGCCACCTGGTGCTGCCGCTGGAGCAGTACCCCGCCCTGACCGACTTCGGCGTGGCGAACCGGATCTTCATCGACAACGCCGTGGACCTGGGCTGCGAGGCGCTCTCGGGCGCCCTCGACGAGGCGGGCCTGCGGCCGCAGGACCTGGACGTGCTGATCACGACGACGGTCACCGGCCTCGCGGTGCCCTCCCTGGACGCCCGGATCGCCGGGCGGCTGGGGCTGCGCGACGACATCCGCCGGGTTCCGCTGTTCGGCCTGGGCTGCGTGGCCGGGGCCGCGGGCGTGGCCCGGCTCAACGACTACCTGCGCGGGGCGCCGGACGCCGCCGCCGCGCTGATCTCGGTCGAGCTGTGCTCGCTCACCTATCCCGGCTACAAGCCGTCGCTACCCGGCCTGGTCGGCAGCGCGCTGTTCGCCGACGGGGCGGGCGCGGTGGTGGCCGTCGGGGAGCGCCGCGCCGAACGGATGGCCCCCAGCGGGCCCGCCATCTTGGACTCGCGCAGCACCCTGTACCCCGACTCGCTGCGCACCATGGGCTACGACGTCGGCGCGGCCGGGTTCGAGCTGGTGCTGGCCAAGGACCTGGCCCAAGTCGTCGAGGAGCACATCGAGCGGGACGTCACCGGCTTCCTCGGTGCGCACGGGCTGACGACCACCGACATCGGCGCCTGGGTCAGCCATCCCGGCGGCCCGAAGATCATCGACGCGATCAACGCGAGCCTGAGCCTGCCGCCGGATGCGCTGGAGCTGACCTGGCGTTCGCTGGGCGAGATCGGCAACCTCTCGTCGGCGTCGGTGCTGCACGTGCTGCGAGACACCCGGGCCAAGCCGCCACCCAGCGGCAGCCCCGGCCTGATGATCGCGATGGGTCCGGGATTCTGTTCCGAGCTCGTCCTGCTGCGCTGGCACTGACACCTGAGGCGTTGCTTCTTGTCTGCCTTCGGAGAAACCTCGTGATGACATTTCCTTGCCCGGGCCGCGTGTCATGACCGGCGACTCCGACGAGCTGGTCAGGGCGCTCCGCGCGGCGCTGAAGGACAACGAGCGGCTGAAGCGGGAGGCCCGCGAATACCTCGCCGCGGCAACCGAACCCGTGGCGGTGGTCGGCATGGGTTGCCGGTACCCGGGGGGCGTGGATTCGCCGGAGGCCCTGTGGCAGATGGTGGTCGAGGGCCGCGACGTGGTCTCGGACTTCCCGGCGGACCGCGGCTGGAACCTGGCCGGCCTGTTCGATCCCGATCCCGACGCGGTGGGAAAGTCCTACGCCCGGTGCGGTGGCTTCCTGGCCGACGTCGCCGACTTCGACGCCGCCTTCTTCGGCATCGCACCCAGCGAGGCGCTGGCCACGGACCCGCAGCAGCGCCTGCTGCTCGAGGTGTCCTGGGAGGCGTTGGAGCGGGCCGGGATCGACCCCGCCGAGTTGCGCGGTTCGGCGACGGGCGTGTTCGCCGGGATCTTCCACGGCTCCTACGGCGGCCAGGGCCGGGTGCCGGGACACCTGGAGCGCTACGGGTTGCGCGGGTCGACGCTGAGCGTGGCATCGGGCCGGGTGGCCTACTCGCTGGGCCTGGAGGGCCCGGCCATCTCGGTGGATACGGCCTGTTCGTCGTCGTTGGTGGCCCTTCACCTGGCGGCGCGGTCGCTGCGCGCCGGCGAATGCGACCTGGCGCTGGCGGGCGGCGTGACGGTGATGGCCACCCCGGCGATGTTCATCGAGTTCAGTAGGCAGCGGGCGCTGGCGGCCGACGGGCGGTGCAAGGCGTACGCCGGTGCCGCCGACGGCACCGGCTTCTCCGAGGGCGTCGGCGTGCTGGTGCTGGAACGGCTGTCCGACGCGCGCCGGCATGGGCATCAGGTGCTTGCGCTGCTGCGCGGGTCGGCGGTCAATCAGGACGGCGCCTCCAACGGGCTGGCGACGCCCAACGGGCCCTCGCAGCAGCGGGTGATCCGGGCCGCGCTGGCCGACGCGCGCCTGCGTGCCGCCGACGTGGATCTGGTGGAGGGGCACGGCACGGGCACCACCCTCGGGGATCCGATTGAGGCGCAAGCGGTCTTGGCCACCTACGGCCAGGAAAGGCCGGCCGACCGGCCGCTGTGGCTGGGGTCGATCAAGTCCAACATGGGCCACACCTCGGCGGCGGCGGGCGCCGGCGGGGTGATCAAGATGGTGCAGGCGGTCCGGCACGGGCTGATGCCCAAGACGTTGCACGTGGATGTGCCCACGCCGCACGTGGATTGGTCGGCCGGCGCGGTGTCGCTGCTGACCGAGGCGCGGGAGTGGCCCGCTCAGGACCGGCCGCGCCGCGCCGGGGTGTCGTCGTTCGGGATCAGCGGCACCAATGCGCACGTCATCGTCGAGCAACCACCGCTGGAGCCCGAAAGCCCCGCGCCGGCCGGCGATGACGCGCCCGCGCCGTGGGTGCTGTCGGCCCGGTCGGCCGATGCGCTGGCCAACCAGGCGTCCCGGTTGCTGGCGCGGGTGCACGACGACCCGGGCGTGCGGGCGGTCGACGTGGCCTGGTCGCTGGTGTCGACGCGGTCGCTGTTCGAGCACCGCGCCGTTCTGGTCGGGGACCGCGAGCGCCTGCTGGCGGGGCTGGCCGACCTGGCTGACCTCGCCGCCGGCGCGCCGGGGGCGGGCGCGGTGGTGGGCCGGGCGCAGCCGGTGGGCAAGACGGTGTTCGTGTTTCCCGGTCAGGGCTCGCAATGGGTCGGCATGGGATCCGAATTGCTCGACAGTTCACCGGTTTTCGCCGAACACCTGCAGCGCTGCGAGAAGGCACTCGCCGAACACGTGGACTGGTCGTTGGTCGACGTCATCCGCGGCGTGCCCGGGGCGCCCGGGTTGGACCGGGTGGACGTGGTGCAGCCGGCCCTGTGGGCGGTGATGGTGTCGCTGGCGGAGTTGTGGCGATCGCTGGGGGTGGTCCCCGACGCGGTGATCGGCCACTCGCAGGGCGAGATCGCGGCGGCGTATGTGGCGGGTGCGCTGTCGCTGGAGGACGCCGCCAGGGTGGTGGCGCTGCGCAGCCGGCTGTTGGTGGGGTTGGCGGGCGCGGGCGGCATGGTGTCGCTGGCCTGCGGCTTGGCCCGCGCCGAAGAGTTGATCGCCGTGTTCGGCGATCGGTTGAATGTCGCTGCCGTCAACGGTGTTTCCGCGGTGGTGGTGTCCGGCGAGGTGGAGGCGCTCGACGAGTTCATGCGGCGCTGCGAGGGCGGCGACGTGCGCGCCCGCCGGATCGACGTCGACTACGCCTCCCACTCCCGGCACGTCGACGCCATCAGCGCGGCGCTGGCCGAGGCGCTGGCCGGGATCGAGCCGCGCCCGTCCTCGGTCACGCTGTTCTCCACCGTGACCGGCGACCCGCTGGACACCGCGGGGCTGGACGCCGACTACTGGTTCCGCAGCATCCGGCAGACGGTCCAGTTCGAGCGGGCGGTGCGGAACGCCTGCGACGCCGGGTATGGCGTGTTCGTCGAATGCAGCCCGCATCCCGTGCTGCTCGCCGCCGTGGAGGAGACGCTGGCCGATTGCGGCCGCGACGCGTTGGTGGTCCCGTCCCTGGGCCGCGACGACGGTTCGCTGCAACGATTTTGGCTTTCGGCGGGTCAGGCCCACGTGGCCGGCCTACCGGTGGACTGGCGGGCCGGGATGGCCGGCCTGGGTGGGCGGCGCGTGGAATTGCCGACGTACGGCTTTGTGCGGCAACGGTTTTGGCTGCCAGGCGGAGCGACGGGATCGGGAGACGTGGCAACTCTGGGGCTGGCCGGCGCGCGGCACGCGCTGCTGGGCGCGGTGGTGGCGCGGCCCGACTCCGGCGGCGTGGTGCTCACGGGCCGGCTGTCGACGGCCGCGCAGCCGTGGCTGGCCGACCATGCGGTGGGCGGCACCGTGTTGTTCCCCGGCGCGGGATTTGTGGAGCTGGCCATCCGCGCCGGCGACGAGGTCGGGTGTGGCGTCCTGGAGGAGTTGACGTTGTCGGCCCCGCTGGTGTTGCCGGCCGCGGACGGCGTCCAGGTGCAGGTGGTGGTCGGCGCGGTCGCCGAGTCGGGGCGGCGCGAGGTGTCGGTGTATGCGGCCGGCACGCAGTCGGAGTGGGTGCTGCACGCCCAGGGCCTGTTGGGCGCGGCGGCGGTGGCGCCGACCGCGGACCTGTCGGTGTGGCCGCCGGTGGGGGCGACCCCGGTGGAGGTGGGCGACGCCTACGCCCGGCTGGCGGAGCGGGGCTACGAGTATGGCCGGGCATTCCGCGGCCTGCGGGCGATGTGGCGCCGGGGCGACGAGATCTTCGCCGACGTCGTGCTGCCGGACGACGCCGGCGCGCCGGACGGTGGCTTCGGCATCCACCCGGTCGTGCTGGACGTGGCGCTGCACGCGATCGGCGTGGCCGCCGGGCCGGGCCAGACCGTCCTGCCGTTCTCCTGGCAGGGGGTGTCGCTGCACGCGGCGGGCGCAGCGCGGGCGCGGGTCCGGATAGCACGCTCCGGCGCCGGGGCGGTGTCGGTGGAACTGGCCGACGGGGCCGGGCTGCCGGTGTTGTCGGTGCGCTCGCTGGCGATGCGCCCGGTTTCGGCCGAGCAGCTGTCTCTCGCGGCGGCGCCCGCCGAGGGCTTGTTCGAGGTGGCGTGGTCGCCGATCTCCTTGAGCGGCAACGGCTTCGACCAGGACGTCACGGTGTGGGAGCCGGGCGCGCACGGCGGCGACGTGGTGCGCTCGGTGCACGCGGCCACCACCGAGGCGCTGGGCGCGCTGCAATCGTGGTTGGGCGAGGCCGGGTCCCCGGTGGTGGCCGTGCAGACCCGCGGCGCGGTGGCGCTCCCCGGCGAGGACGTCGCGGACCTGGCCGGCGCGGCGGTGTGGGGGTTGGTGCGCTCGGCGCAGGCCGAGCACCCGGGCCGGGTGGTGTTGATCGACTCGGACGGATCGCTGGATGCGCGGGCGGTGATCGGCTGCGGCGAAACGCAATTGGCGGTCCGCGACGGCGTGGCGTACGCGGCCCGGATGCGGCCGGTGCGCAGGGGATCGGTGCTGCGGCTGCCGCCCGGGGGCTGGCGGCTGGACGCCGGCGCCGGCGGCACGCTGGAGGACCTGGTGGTGAGCCCCTGCCCGCCGGTGGAATTGGACGCCGGCCAGGTGCGGGTGGCGGTGGCCGCGGTCGGGGTGAACTTCCGGGACGTGCTGGTCGCCCTGGGCATGTACCCGGGCGGTGGCCGGCTGGGGGCGGAGGGCTCGGGCGTGGTGGTCGAGGTCGGTCCCGGTGTGACCGGGCTGGCCGTCGGAGACGCGGTGATGGGGCTGCTCGGGGTGGTCGGGTCCGAAGCCGTGGTCGATCAGCGAGTGGTGACCCGGGTGCCCGAGGGCTGGTCGCTGGTGACGGCGGCGGGCGTGCCGGTGGTCTTTCTCACCGCGCTCTACGGGCTGTCGGAGTTGGCGGGCCTGCGGGCCGGCGAGCGGGTGCTGGTGCACACCGCCACCGGCGGGGTGGGGATGGCCGCGGTCCAGCTGGCGCGGCACTGGGGCGCGGAGGTGTTCGCCACCGCGAGCCGCGGCAAGTGGGACACCCTGCGCGCGATGGGATTCGACGACGACCACATCGGCGACTCGCGGACGCTGGAGTTCGAGCAGAAGTTCTTGGCGGCCACCGGCGGGGCCGGTGTCGATGTGGTGCTCAATTCCCTGGCGGGCGAGTTCACCGACGCGTCGCTGCGGCTGCTGGCCCCCGGTGGGCGCTTCATCGAGATGGGCAAGACCGATGTCCGCGATCCGCACGACGTCGCCGAACGGTATGGGGGCGCGCGGTATCGCGCCTTCGACCTGATGGAGGCCGGTGCGGACCGCACCGCCGCGATGCTGGCCCGGATCGTCCAACTGCTGCGCGACGGCGCCGTGAAACCCTTGCCGCTCAAGACCTTCGACGTCCGCTGCGCCTCGGCGGCCTACCGGTTCGTCAGCCAGGCCCGGCACATCGGCAAGGTCGCGCTCACCGTCCCGTCCGGGCCCGGCGCGGTGCTCAGTGGGTGTGGCGGGCTCGCCGGCGGCAGCGTGGTGATCACCGGCGGCACCGGCATGGCCGGCTCGGCGCTGGCCCGCCACCTCGTCGACCGGTATCGCGTGGCCCACGTGGTGCTGGCCAGCCGCGCCGGCGCCGGGGCCCCGGGGGTCGCGGAGCTGGTGGATCGCCTGCAGGAGGCCGGCGCCCGGGTGTCGGTGGTGGCCTGCGATGTCGCCGACCGCGACGCGGTCGCGGCGATGCTGGCGCAGATACCCGACGACTATCCGCTGCGCGCTGTGGTGCACGCGGCGGGCATTCTCGACGACGGGCTGGTCTTGTCCCTGACCCCGGATCGGGTGGATGCGGTGTTGCGGGCCAAGGTCGACGGCGCCTGGCACCTGCACGAGTTGACGCGCGAACAGGACCTGTCGGCGTTCGTGGTGTTCTCGTCGATGGCCGGGATCGTCGGCACCCCCGGCCAGGCCAACTACGCCGCGGCCAACAGCTTCCTCGACGGGTTGGTCGCGTACCGGCACGCGCACGGGCTCCGCGGCCTGTCGCTGGCCTGGGGCCTCTGGGAGGAGGCGTCGGCGATGACGGCCCATCTCGGCGAGCGCGACAAGGCCCGGATGAGCAGGCTCGGGATCGCGCCACTGTCCACCGAGCAGGCACTGGAGTCGTTCGACGCCGCCATGCTGGTCGAGGCCCCGGTGCTGATGGCCGCCCGCCTGGATCGGGTCGCCCTGTCCGACAACGCCGCCGCGCTGCCCCCGCTGTTGAGCGAGCTGGCCGCCCGCACCACCCGCCGCGTCATCGACGACGTCGACACGACCGCCCTGATGACCGGGCTCGCGGCGCGCCTGCACGGCTTGGCTCCCGAGGCGCGACAACGTGAGCTCGTCGACCTGGTCCGCGGCAACGCGGCGACGGTGCTGGGGCTGCCGAACCCCGCCGACATCAACGCGGGCCGCGCGTTCGGTGACCTTGGTTTCGATTCGCTCACCGCGGTCGAGCTGCGCAACCGGCTGAAAACCGCTACGGGGCTTACGCTTTCACCCACGCTGATCTTCGACTATCCTACGCCGTCGGAGTTGGCGGAACATCTCGACGGTCAGCTGTCCGCCGGCCCGAGCGACCAGCCGGACCTGATGGCGCGCTTCACCGACATCAGCCGCGAACTGCAGGCGCTGCTGGCCCAGCCCAGCTGGGACGCGGGCGACAAATCGGCGCTGAGGGCCCGCCTGCACAACCTGCTCGCCACCCTGGGCCCCGACGATCTTCCCGACTCCGAAGGCCTGGACGCCGACCTCGATGCCGCCACCGAAAGCCAACTCTTTGCCATCCTCGATGAAGAACTCGGCCGCTGAGACCGCGATGCCGGACACCTCGCAGCACGTCGACTACCTCAAGCGCCTGACGGCCGATCTCAGGCGCGCGCGGCGACGCGTCTCGGAGCTGGAGGGCCGGCTGTCCGAACCGATCGCGGTGGTCGGCATGGCGTGCCGCTACGCGGGCGGGGTGGATTCGCCGGAAGCCCTGTGGCAGTTGGTCGATGAGGGCCGCGACACGGTGTCGGACTTTCCGGCTGATCGGGGCTGGGACGTCGAGGGGCTGTACGACCCGGATCCCGACGCGGCGGGCAAGATGTACACCCGGCAGGGCAGCTTTCTGCGCGACGCGGCGGACTTCGACGCCGGGTTCTTCGGCGTAGGGCCCAGCGAGGCGCTGGCGATGGATCCTCAGCAGCGATTGATGCTCGAGATCTCGTGGGAAGCGTTGGAGCGGGCCGGGATTGACCCGCTGGGGTTGCGCGGCTCGGCGACAGGCGTGTTCGCCGGCGTCATCCACGCCGGTTACGGCGGCGAGGTGAAGGGCGAGCTGGAGGGCTACGGGCTGACCGGTTCGACCCTGAGCGTGGCCTCGGGGCGGGTGTCGTACGTGTTGGGGCTGGAAGGCCCCGCGGTGTCGATCGACACGGCGTGTTCGTCGTCGTTGGTGGCGATGCATCTCGCCGCGCAGTCGTTGCGCTCGGGGGAGTGCGACCTGGCGCTGGCCGGTGGCGTCACGGTGATGGCCACGCCCGCCGCGTTCGTCGAGTTCAGCCGCCAGCGGGCGCTGGCGCCGGACGGCCGGTGCAAGGTGTACGCCGGCGCCGCGGACGGGACGTCGTGGTCGGAGGGCGCGGGCGTCCTGGTGCTCGAGCGGCTGGCCGACGCGCGGCGGCTGGGGCATCCGGTGCTCGCGGTGCTGGCGGGTTCGGCGGTGAACCAGGACGGCGCCTCCAACGGTCTGACCGCCCCCAACGGGCCGTCGCAGCAGCGGGTGATCCGGGCCGCGCTGGCCGACGCCGGGCTGACCGCCGCGGACGTCGACGTGGTCGAAGGCCACGGCACGGGAACGGTGTTGGGTGACCCGATCGAGGCCCAGGCCCTCTTGGCCACCTACGGGCAGGACCGGCCGGCGGACCGGCCGCTGCGGCTGGGGTCGATCAAGTCCAACATCGGTCACACCTCGGCCGCGGCGGGGGTGGCCGGCGTGATCAAGATGGTGCAGGCCATGCGCCACGGGGTGATGCCCAAGACGCTGCACGTGGATGTGCCGTCGCCGCATGTGGATTGGTCGGCGGGCGCGGTGTCGCTGTTGACCGAGCCACGGCCGTGGCCGGCGCGGGACGGCCGCCGCCTGGCGGGGGTGTCGTCGTTCGGGATCAGCGGCACCAACGCCCACGTGATCGTCGAGCAGCCGCCCGCGGACCCCGAAGCCGTTGCGGCGCAGGGTGACCGGCCGAACGCGGTGGCGGCGTGGGTGATCTCGGCCCGGTCGCCCGACGCGCTGGCGGCGCAGGCCGCGCGGCTGTCGGCCCACCTGGACGCCGAGCCGGGCCTGCACCCGGTGGACGTGGGCTGGTCGCTGGCCACCACCCGGGCGGCCCTGGAGCTTCGCGCGGTGCTGGTGGGCGGCGACCGCGACACCCTGCTGGCGGGGCTCGCGGGCGTGGCGTCGGGGGAGCCGGGCCCGGGCGTGGTGGTCGGGCGCACCCGCGCGGTCGGTAAGCGGGTGTTCGTGTTTCCCGGTCAGGGCTCGCAGCGGCTCGGGATGGGACGCGACCTGCACCGGCGCTTCCCGGTGTTCGCCGAGGCGTTCGACGAGGCCGTGGCGGCGGTGGACGCCCATGGGCGGCTGCCGCTGCGCGACGTGATGTGGGGCGGCGACCCGGAGTTGTTGCAGAGCACGGAATTCGCCCAGCCGGCGCTGTTCGTGCTCGAGGTCGCCCTGGCCGCGCTGTGGCGGTCCTGGGGCGTGACGCCCGATGTGGTGATCGGCCACTCGGTGGGGGAGATCGCCGCGGCCTGCGTGGCCGGGGTGCTGTCGCTGCAGGACGCGGCGCGGGTGGTGGCGGCGCGCGGCCGGCTGATGGCCGCGCTGCCGGACGGCGGGGTGATGGTGGCGGTGACCGCCGCCGAGGCCGACGTCGTCCCGCTGCTGAACGGCGGCGTGAGCATCGCGGCGGTCAACGGCCCGGACGCGGTGGTGCTGTCCGGTGACCGGGCCGCCGTGACGGCCGTGGCAGATCGGCTGGCCGAGCGCGGGAGGCGGGTGCGGCAGCTGGCGGTCTCGCACGCGTTCCACTCGTCGCTGATGGAGCCCATGATCGAGGAGTTCTCCGCGGTGGTGGCCGCGGTGTCGCCCCACACGCCGCGAATCGAGTTGGTGTCCAACGTGACCGGGCGACTGGCCGGGCCCGGATACGGGTCCGCCGACTACTGGGTCGAGCACGTGCGCCGTCCGGTGCGGTTCGTCGACGGGGTGCGGTGCGCCGAATCGCTGGGCGGCGGCGCGTTCCTGGAGGTGGGTCCGGGCGCGGCGTTGACGGCCGCGGTGGAGCAGTCGCTGGCGGCCGAGCCGGCCGTGTCGGCGGTGTCGATGCTCAGGGACCGCCCCGAAGTCGACTCGCTGCTGCTGGCCGCCGGAGTCCTGTTCGCCTCCGGCGCCGACGTCGACTGGGCGGAGGCGTTCGCCGGCCTGGCCGCCCGCCGGGTCGACCTGCCGACGTATGCCTTTCAGCGGCGCAGGTTTTGGTTGTCGACAGAATCGGTGGGCGCCCGCGACACCGCCGGCCTGGGCCTGGCGGCGGCCGAGCATGCCCTGTTGGGCGCGGTGGTCGAGCGGCCCGATTCGGGCGGCGTGGTGTTGACGGGCCGGCTCTCGACCGCGGCCCAGCCGTGGCTGGCCGATCACGCGGTGACCGGGACGGTGTTGTTCCCCGGCGCGGGGTTCGTCGAGCTGACGCTGCGGGCCGGCGACGAGGTGGGCTGCCCGGTGATCGAGGAACTGACGCTGTCGGCGCCGCTGCCGCTGCCGGGCGCCGGCGCGGTGCGCGTGCAGGTGGTGGTCGACGCCGCCGCCGAGAACGGATCCCGGGCCGTCGCGGTGTATTCGCAGGCCGGCGCGGAGTGGACGGTGCATGCCCAGGGCGTGCTGAGCGAGGGCTCGCCCGCACCGGAAACCGATCTGTCGGTGTGGCCGCCCATCGGCGCCACCGAGGTCGACGTGACGGGCGCGTACGACGACCTGGCGGCGCGCGGCTACGGGTACGGCCCGGCCTTCCGCGGCCTGCGGAGGGTGTGGCGCCGGGGCGCCGAGACCTTCGCCGAGGTGGAGGCCCCGCAGCAGGCCGGTGTGACGGTGGGCGGCTTCGGGATTCACCCGGTGGTGTTGGACGCGGCCCTGCACGCCCTGGGGGTCGCCGACGAGCGGGGCCAGACCGTCCTGCCGTTCTCCTGGCAAGGGGTGTGCCTGCATGCGGCCGGGGCGTCGCGGGTCCGGGTGCGGCTGGCCCCGGCGGGCGAGGGTGCCGTCTCGGTCGAACTGGCCGACTCGTCGGGTGTGCCGGTGCTGTCGGTGGCCGAGCTGGTGACGCGTCCGGTCTCGGCCGCGCAGCTGTCGGCGGCCGTCGCGGCGCGATCCGGCGGCGGGGAACTGTTGGAGGCCGTGTGGTCCCCGATCACGTTGCCCGACAACGCCGTCGGCGCGGAACCCGAGGTGTGGCGGCCGCCGGCGGGCGGCCCCGAGGTGGTCGGATCGGTGTACACCGCCACCCACGATGCGCTGCGGGTGTTGCAGTCCCGGGGCGAGGGCGCCCCGCCGCTGGTGGTGCAGACCCGCGGCGCGGTCGCGCTGCCCGGCGAGGACGTGTCGGACCTGGCCGGCGCGGCGGTGTGGGGGCTGGTGCGGTCGGCGCAGGCGGAGCATCCGGGCCAGGTGATGCTGGTCGACACCGACGGCTCCCTCGATCTCGCGTCCGTGATCGGCTGTGGGGAACCGCAATTGGTGGTGCGCGACGGCGTCGCCCACGCCGCCCGGCTCAAGCCGCTCAAGGCGCACCCGGTGTTGCGGCTGCCCGAGCCGCCGTCGGTCTGGCGGCTGGCGGCGGGTGACGCCGGCACGCTGGAGGACCTGGCGGTCGAGTCCGGCCCGCCGGCGGAACTGGCCGCCGGCCAGGTGCGGGTGGCGGTGGCGGCCGCCGGGGTGAACTTCCGCGACGTGTTGGTGGCCCTGGGCATGTACCCCGGCGCGGCGCAGCTGGGCGCCGAGGGTGCCGGGCTGGTGACCGAGATCGGGCCCGGCATCACGGATTTGGCCGTCGGCGACCCGGTCATGGGAATCGTAGGCTTGACGGGGTCGGAGGCCGTCGTCGATCGGCGGCTGGTGACGCGGGTGCCACCGGGCTGGTCGTTCGCCGACGCGGCGGGCGTGCCGGTGGTGTTCCTCACGGCGTACTACGGGTTGTCGGTCCTGGGCGGGCTGCGGGCCGGCGAGCGGGTGCTGGTGCACGCGGGCGCGGGCGGGGTGGGCATGGCCGCCGTACAACTGGCCCGGCACTGGGGCGCCGAGGTCTTCGCCACCGCCAGCCGCGGCAAGTGGGACACCCTGCGCGCCATGGGCCTCGACGACGAGCACATCGCGGATTCGCGGACGCTGGACTTCGAGCGCGAGTTCTCCACCGCCACGGGCGGCGCCGGGATGAACGTCGTGCTCAACTCCCTGGCCGGCGAGTTCACCGACGCCTCGCTGCGGCTGCTGGCCCCCGGTGGGCGCTTCATCGAGATGGGCAAGACGGACCTGCGCGACCCGGCGGCCCTGGCCGGCGTCGCATATCGCGCGTTCGACCTGATGGAGGCCGGACCGGACCGCATCGCCGAGATGCTGGCCGAGTTGATGCGGTTGTTCGCGGACGGGGTGCTGAAGCCGTTGCCGGTCAAGGCCTTCGACGTGCGGTGCGCTGCGGACGCCTACCGGTTCGTCAGCCAGGCCCGCCACATCGGCAAGGTCGTGTTGACCATGCCCGACGGGCCCGCCGGGCTGGGCGGCGGCACCGTGTTGATCACCGGCGGGACGGGCATGGCGGGGGCGGCGGTGGCCCGCCACCTGGTCGAACGCCACCGGGTGCCGCACATCATGTTGGTCAGCCGCAGCGGGGAGGGGGCCGACGGCCTGCCCGGGCTGATCGCCGAGCTGCGCGAGGCCGGGGCGCAGGTGTCGGTGGTGGCCTGCGATGTCGGCGACCGGGACGCCGTGGCGCGGGTGCTGGCGCAGGTGCCGGCGCACCTCCCGCTGCGCGGGGTGTTCCATGCCGCGGGCGTGCTGGACGACGCGGTGATCGCGTCGCTGACACCGGAGCGCATCGACACGGTGTTGCGGTCCAAAGTCGACGGCGCGTGGCACCTGCACGAGCTGACCCGGGGGCTGGATCTGGCGGCGTTCGTGGTGTTTTCGTCGATGGCGGGAATCGTCGGCGCGCCGGGCCAGGGCAACTATGCGGCGGCCAACAGCTTCCTCGACGGCCTGGCGGCCTACCGCCGGGCCCACCGGTTGCCCGGCCTGTCCATCGCCTGGGGGATGTGGGAGCAGGCCTCGGCCATGACGCAGCATCTCGGCGATCGTGACAAGGCGCGGATGAGCCGCGCCGGGCTCGCCCCGCTGTCCACCCGCCAAGCGCTCGACCTGCTCGACGCCGCGCTGCTGACCGAGCCCCCCGTGGTGGTGGCCACCCGGCTCGACACCGCCGCGCTGGCGCACGCCGGCGCCGCGCTGCCGCCGCTGTTGAGCCAGTTGGCATCCCGGCCGGCGCGGCGGGTCCTCGACCCGACCGACATGGTGTCGTTGACGGGTCTGCGGGCGCGGCTCGACGGCCTGGCGCCCGAGCAGCGGCGCCGCGAGCTGGTGGAGCTGGTGTGCGGCAACGCCGCCACGGTGTTGGGGCACAGCGCCGCGGACGTCGACGCCGAGCAGGCCTTCGCCGATCTGGGCTTCGACTCGCTGACCGCCGTGGAGCTGCGTAACAGGCTCAAGATCGCGACCGGGCTGACCCTTTCGCCCACGCTGATCTTCGATTACCCGACGCCGGCGGCGCTGGCCGAGCATCTCGACTCCCAGCTGTCCACCGGGCCAAGCGGTGAGCCGCCCGATCGCATGGCCCGCCTCAACGACGTGATCCGCGAGATGCAGGCGCTGCTCGGCCAATCCGACTTCAGCCCCGGCGACAAGGCGCAGCTCGCTACGCGGCTGGAGGGCCTGCTGGCCGGCCTGACCGGCCCCGCGCCCGCCCCGTATCCCGACCACCCCGACGACCCGTTCGACGACGACATCGCCACCGCCACCGAGAGCCAGCTCTTCGCCATCCTCGACGAAGAGAGCGGCCCCTAACATGACCGGCGTCGCCATCATCGGTCTCGCGTGCCGATTCCCGGGCGCGGAGAACCCACGCGACTTCTGGGGCGTGCTGCGCGACGGCCGGGAAGCGACTCGGCTGCCCGGCGACGTCGCGGAGTTCGACGCCGATTTCTTCCACCTCTCGCCGCGCGAGGCGTGCGCGATGGACCCGCGCCAACGATTGGCCCTCGAACTGGCGTGGGAGGCCTTCGAAGACGCGTTCGTGGTGCCGGAAAACGTTCGGGCTGAGTCTATTTCGGTGTACATCGGGGCGATGGCCGACGATTACGCGGTCCTCACGCTGCGCGACATCGCCGACAACCTGGACCACCATTCGTTCGCCGGCATCAGCCGGGGAATGATCGCCAACAGGGTCTCCTACGCCCTCGGGTTGCGCGGGCCCAGCATGACCGTCGACTCGGGGCAATCGTCTTCGCTGACCGCCGTGCACCTCGCGTGCGAGGGCCTGCGCTCCGGCGAGTCGGCGCTGGCGTTGGCCGGCGGCGTCCATCTCAACCTGGCCGACGAAACGGCAATGCTGGAGCGCGAATTCGGGGCGCTGTCGACATCGGGTCACACCTACGCGTTCGACCGGCGCGCGGACGGCTACGTGCGTGGCGAGGGCGGGGGCCTGGTGCTGCTCAAGCCGTTGCCGGCGGCCCTGCGCGACGGGGACCGCATCCATGCCGTCATCCGGGGCAGCGCCGTGGGCAACGCCGGGCACAGCGCCTCGGGCCAGACGGTGCCCTCGGTCTCCGCCGAGGCCGCCGTGATCCGGCGGGCGCTTGCCGCCGCCGGCCTGGGCAGCGGCGACATCGACTACGTCGAGGCCCACGGCACCGGGACGAGGGTCGGCGACTCGGCGGAAGCGCAGGCGCTGGGTGAGGTGTTCGGCGGGCGCGGCCGACCGCTGGACGTGGGATCGGTGAAGACCAACATCGGCCACGGCGGCGCCGCCGCGGGGATCGCGGGCCTGCTCAAGGCCGTGCTGGCCGTGCGCCATTCGGTGATTCCGCCGAGCCTCAACCACGCCGGGGCGAATCCCGACCTCGATCGCCTGGGGCTGCGGGTCAACACCGCCGCACAGCCGTGGCCGAGCGCGGACCGCCTCCGCCGCGCCGGGGTGTCGTCGTTCGGCATGGGCGGCACCAACGCGCACGTCGTCGTGGAACAGGCCCCCGAGCAACCGGATACCCCCGCGGGGGCGCCCGATGGGCCGGTTGCGTGGGTGCTGTCCGCCCGCTCGGGACGCGCCCTGGCCAACCAGGCGCGCCGGCTCGCGTCATCGCTGGCGGACTCGGAGGCGACCGCGCCCGACGTCGCGTGGTCGCTGGCGACGACGCGATCGGTGTTCGACCACCGGGCGGTGCTGGTGGGGCGCGGCCGCGAGGCGCTGACCCGCGACCTGGCGGCCTTGGCCGCCGGGGAGCCGGCCCCCGGGCTGGTGGCCGGCCGCGCCGGGCCAGCGGTCAAGACGGCCTTCGTGTTCCCCGGCCAAGGTTCGCAATGGCCGGGGATGGGCCGCGGGCTTCATCACCGGTTTCCGGCGTTCGCCCGCGCCTTCGACGAGGCGGCCGCGGCGATGGACACCCACCTGCGGGTGCCGTTGCGCGAGGTGATGTGGGGCGGCGACGCGGAGTCGTTGCAAGACACTGAGTTCGCGCAGCCTGCGCTGTTCGTTCTCGAGGTGGCCCTGGCCGCGCTGTGGCGGTCGTGGGGGGTGACACCCGACGTGGTGCTGGGCCATTCGGTGGGGGAGATCGCGGCGGCGTGTGTGGCCGGCGCGCTGTCGCTGGACGACGCGGCGCGCATCGTGGCGGCCCGGGGCGAATTGATGGCCCGGCTGCCGGCGGGCGGGGTCATGGTCGCGGTGAGCGCCGGCGAGGCGGAGGTGACCCCGATGCTGGGCGCGGACGTCAGCATCGCGGCGGTCAACGGTCCGAACGCGGTGGTGCTGTCCGGTGGGCGGGCCGCGGTGGGCGCACTGGCGGACTGCCTGGCGGGCACCGGCCGGCGGACGCACCGATTGGCGGTCTCGCACGCCTTCCACTCGCCGTTGATGGAACCGATGCTCGACGAGTTCGCGCGTCGGATCTCCGGCATCGAACCGCGACAACCCCGAATCTGCCTGATCTCCAACGTGTTCGGTGAGCCCGCCGGCCCCGGATACGCATCCACGCGGTACTGGGTCGAGCACGTGCGCCGGCCGGTGCGTTTCCTCGACGGCGTGCGCGCCGCCGAGGCGTCGGGGGCGACGGCGTTTGCCGAGATGGGCCCGGGCGGTGGGCTGAGCCCGGCGGTGGACCAGTCGCTGACCACCGAGCAGCCGATCTCGGTGGTGACCATGCCCAAGGACGGTCCCGAGATCGAGTCGCTGCTGCACGCCGCCGGCCGGCTGTTCACCGCCGGTGTCGGCGTCGGCTGGCCGGACGTGCTGGCCGGCTCGGGAGGCCGCCGGGTCGACCTGCCGACGTATGGCTTTGCGCGGCAACGGTTCTGGCTGGGAGACTCGCGGGATGTGCTGCCGGCCAAGGTGAGTCGTTCCCCGGACCTGGCCGAGCGGTTGCACGCCCTGCCGCCCGCGGATCAGCAGAGGCGGCTGGTCGAGCTGGTCTGCGAGCACGTCGCCGCCGTCTCGGGACACCCCGATGGCCGGGCCATCGACCGTGACCGCGCCTTCGCCGACCTCGGGTTCGACTCGCTGACCGGCGTCGAACTGCGCAACCGGCTGACGACGGCGACCGGCCTGGCTCTGTCGCGGACCCTGATCTTCGACTATCCCACGCCCGCAGCGCTGGCCGATCATCTGCGGCAGCAACTGTTCCGCGGGGACGGCGACGAATCCGACGAGGACAAGCTGTGGTCGGCGCTGCGCAGCATCCCGGTCGCCGAGCTCCGCAGAACCGGATTGCTCGACAAGCTGCTGCTGCTCGCCGGTAGGCCGGAAAACATTGTCGCCGAACCGGTCATCGGCGGTGACGAGATCGATTCCCTGACCCCGGACGCGTTGATCGCGATGGCGCTGAATTCGGGTGACGACGAGGACGCCACACGATGAAACCCCAAATCAATGAGACACACGTCGAATACGTCAATCTTTTGCCGGAATACCGCGAACCGCATAAGCTTCGGGGATCGGCGAAAATCCCATTCAAGCTGGGATGCAAGCAAGAGGGTTGGGCATGAGCGTCATCGCGGGTGTGTTCGGAGCGTTGCCGCCGCATCGTTACAGCCAGGCCGAAATCACCGACCAGCTCGTCGAATTCCCCGCGCTCAAGGAGCACGAGGAAGTCGTGCGGCGGTTGCACGCCGCGGCCAAGGTCAACAGCCGTCACCTGGTCCTGCCGCTGGAGCGTTACCCGTCGCTGACCGATTTCGGTGAGGCCAACGAGATCTTCATCGAACACGCCGTCGAACTCGGCTGTGCGGCGCTGCTGGGCGCGCTCGACGAGGCCGGCCTGCGACCGCAGGACATCGACATGATCGCCACCACCACGGTGACCGGCGTTGCGGTGCCGTCGCTGGACGCGCGGATCGCCGGGCGGCTCGGACTGCGCCCGGACGTGCGCAGGGTGCCGCTGTTCGGGTTGGGCTGTGCGGCCGGGGCGGCGGGCGTGGGCCGGCTGCACGACTATGTGCGCGGCGCGCCCGACGGCGTCGCGGCCCTGGTGTCGGTCGAGCTGTGCTCGCTCACCTTCCCGGCGGTCAAGCCGACCGTGTCGGGCCTGGTCGGCACCGCCATGTTCGGTGACGGGGCCGCCGCCGTGGTCGCGGTCGGCGACCGTCGCGCCGACCGGCTGAATCCGAACGGGCCCGACATCGTCGACTCCCGCAGCCGTCTGTATCCGGAGTCGCTGCACATCATGGCCTGGAACGTCAGCCCGGCCGGGCTGCACCTGGTGATGTCCCCGGAGCTGACCGACTTCATCGACCGCTACCTGGCCGAGGACGTCAGCCGGTTACTGGGCGCCCACGGCCTGACCAAGGACGACATCGGCGCCTGGGTGGCTCATCCGGGCGGCCCCAAGGTCATCAACGCGATCGCCGGGAGCCTCGAGCTGCCGCCCGATGCCCTCGAGCTGACCTGGCGCTCGCTGGGCGAGATCGCGAACCTGTCGTCGGCCTCGGTGCTGCACATCCTGCGTGACACCATCGCCAAGCCGCCGCCCGGCGGCGGCCCCGGGCTGATGGTCGCGATGGGCCCGGGGTTCAGCTCCGAGCTCGTGCTGTTGCGCTGGCGCTGAGGGAGTCAGTTCGCCGCCGCGGGCGAGTCCAGGAAGCCTTGAACGGCCTCGGTGAGGATTCGGCCGCCGCGGGTGTTGAGGTGGATGCCGTCGATGTGGAACTCCCACCCGTTGATCCGGGAGATCTCGTCGAAGCTGAGCCGCAGCACCGCCTCCCGGATCAGGTAGTCGCGGTAGAGCGCCGGGAAAGAGAACCGGATGAACGGCTTGGCGGTGCCGGCGCGGACCATTTGGTCCTGGAACGCTTCGGAAAACCCGAGGTAGTCCGTCCCCTCCCGCGCCGCCACCGCCCGGATCGCGGCGTTGTAGGCGGCGAACTCGTCGTTCAGCCGAGCCTGGACGGCGTGCCTCGAATGCGGGTCTTCCCCCACGGGCGCAAGGGAACTCAGCGCGATCCTGGCGTCCGTCTCCAGGCGCAGCCTGCGCGCGATGAGTTCCAGGTTCTCCTCGAACCGCCGCGCGGTCGGCTCGGCGGGCAGCCCCTTCCACACGCGCACCACCCTGCGGAAGTTGGGAAAGACGGCGGCAAGAATGTCGTTGGTGCCGATCAGGACGATCACCCGGTCGGGCCGGATGGCGGTCACGCGGCGCAGCCGCCGGACGGTGTGGAAGGACAGGTCGCCGCCGACGCCGAAGTTCACGAACCGGAACCGGCTGTTGCGCGGCCGATTCTGCAATTCGGTGATCCACCGATAGGTCCCCTTGGACGCGGTGGTGCTCGAGCCTACGCAGGCAACGGTTTCGGTGGGGCCGGAAGTCACAGACGCATTATTCGAGAATCTCCGACAGATGCAGCCACCGACTCTCCGTCGACGCGACTTCGTCTTCCAGCGCGCGCAGCTCCCCGGTGAGCCGCGCGATGCCGACATGGTCGGCCTGGTCGTGCTCGGCCAGCTCGTGGTGTTTGTCGGCGATCTGGTCGGCCAGGCGCGCGAGCCGGCGGTCGATGCCGGCCAGCTCCTTCTCCGCCGCCCGCCGTTCGGCTCCCGACATCCCCGCCACCTCGGGGCGCGCCGGCTGGGCGGCCGCGCCGGTTCGCGACGCGGCTAGCCGCAGGTACTCGTCGATGCCGCCGGGCAGGTGGCGCAACCGGCCGTCGAGGATGGCGTACTGCTGGTCGGTGACCCGCTCCAGCAGGTAGCGGTCGTGCGAGACGACGATCAGGGTGCCCGCCCACGAATCGAGCAGGTCCTCCATCGCGGTCAGCATGTCGGTGTCGACGTCGTTGGTGGGCTCGTCGAGGAGCAGCACGTTGGGCTCGGACAGCAGCGTGAGCATCAGCTGCAGCCGCCGCCGTTGCCCGCCGGAGAGCTCGCCGATCCGGGCGGAGAGCTGGCCGCGACCGAAGCCGAGCCGCTCCAGCAGCTGCGCCGGCGTCACCTCTCGGCCCTCGACCTCGTACCCGCCGCGCAGCCCGCCCAGCACGTCGGCGATCCGCTCGCCGGTGCGCCCGGCGAGGGCGTCGCCCTGCTGGTCCAGCACGGCCAGCCGCACGGTCTTGCCGCGCTTGACCCGCCCGGTGTCCGGCGCAATGCTGCCCGCGATCAGTCCCAGCAGCGTCGACTTCCCGGCACCGTTGGCCCCGACAATGCCGGTGCGTTCGCCCGGGGCGATCCGCCACTCGATATCGCGCAGCACCGGGCGGCCGTCAAACGAGACCGACACGTCGAGCAGGTCGATGACGTCCTTGCCCAGCCGGGCCGTCGCCAGCTTGGCCAGCTCGACGGTGTTGCGCAGCGGCGGCACGTCGGCGATCAGCTGGTTGGCCGCCTCGATGCGGAACTTGGGCTTCGAGGTGCGGGCCGGCGCGCCGCGGCGCAGCCAGGCCAGCTCCTTGCGCATCAGGTTCTGTCGCTTGGCCTCGGTGGCGGCGGCCATCCGGTCCCGCTCGACGCGCTGCAGCACGTATGCCGCGTAGCCGCCCTCGAACGGCTCTACGATCCCGTCGTGCACCTCCCACGTCGTGGTGGCGACCTCGTCGAGGAACCAGCGGTCGTGCGTCACCAGCAACAGCCCGCCGGTGTTGCGCGCCCAGCGCTGTTTGAGGTGCTCGGCCAGCCAGGTGATGCCCTCGATGTCCAGATGGTTGGTCGGTTCGTCGAGGGCGATGACGTCCCACTCACCGACCAGCAGCTGCGCCAGCTGGACCCGGCGGCGCTGGCCGCCGCTGAGCGTGGCTGTCGTTGCGTCCCAACCGATGTCAGCCACCAGGCCGGCGACCACGTCGCGGACCCGCGCGTCGCCGGCCCATTGGTGTTCGGCGGCTTCGCCCACCAGCGTCCAGCCGACCGTGCGGTCCGGTTCCAGGGTGTCCGCCTGGCTGAGCGCGCCGACCCGCAGGCCACTGCGGCGGGTCACGCGGCCGGAGTCGGGTTGCAGCTGCCCGGTCAGCAGCCGCAGCAGGCTCGACTTGCCGTCGCCGTTGCGCCCGACGATGCCGATGCGCGCGCCGTCGTTGACCCCGAGCGTGACCGATTCGAAGACCAGCTGGGTCGGGTATTCGAGGTGGATGGCCTCGGCCCCCAATAGGTGCGCCACCGGCCCGACCCTACTGGCGCTATTGGAGGGTCAGCAGCGCCCGGTCGATTTCGCGTTGGGTCTCCGCCGACGCCTGGCTGGCCAGGGCGCCCAGAAAGCGGCCGGCGAGGTCGCGCAGCTTGAGGTTGGTCTCCTGGGAACGCCACACCAAAATGTCGAACGCCCGCTCCGCGGAGATGCCGTAGGCGGCCATCAGCACGCCCTTGGCCTGCTCGATGCGGGCACGGGCGTCGGCGACCGCCGACAGCACGTTGTTGATGTCGGTCTGCAGCGAGTCGGTGACGTCGACGTAGAAACCGGACGTCCCGACCAGGGTGCCGCTGTCGTCGAGCATCCGGTCGCCCGCGACGACGACGCAGTGGGTGCGCCCGCCCGTGTCGATGATGCGGTGGCGGCTGCTGAACGCCTTGCCCCGCGTGACGCGGTCCAGGACGGCCGCGACGCGCTCCCGGTCTTCGGGGTGCTTGTGTTTGAGCAGCAGCTCCGTGCTGGGTTCCACCTGCCCCGGCTGGTAGCCGTGCATGCGGGCGACCGCCGGTGACCACTCCCAGCGGTGCCCGTCCAGGAAGAACCGGAACCGGCCGACGCTCTGCGGCTCGCCCAGGCCCAGGACCAAATCGACCGCGTTGAGGTCTTGCTCGTCGACGGCGTCGGACATGAACGCCTCACACGCCGAGGCCGCCGAACCGTCGTCGGCGGAGTCCCCATTGCGCCCCTGCACGGCTTCTTCTTCAAAGTTCACGGTCATCGTGGGCTGTCCTTCAGATCCGTAACTATGTCCTCCGCATATCAATGCCCACTTTTGCGCGAGTCCATTCATCGGGTCAGGATTTCCGGTACTGCTCGGCGTCAGCGCGTTTGAACTCCAGGCCCAGACCCGGCCGGCGCTGATCCGGCCGCAGCGCGCCGCCGTCGGGGGCCAGGGCGCCATCGAACAGCATGTGCTCGATGCGGTGGTGATCGTGGAAGTACTCCAGGTGGCGCAGGTTGGGGATGGCGCTGGCCGCGTGGGTATGCAGGTTGGGGGCGCAGTGCCCGGACACGTCGATGTTGTAGGCGGCCGCCACCGCGGCCGCCCGCAGCCAGTCGGTGATGCCGCCGCAGCGCGTGACGTCGACCTGCAGGCAGTCGACCGCTCCGGCGGCGAGCATCCGGTTGAAGTAGGCCAGGTCGTAGCCGTATTCGCCGGCGGTGACGTCCGGGGTCACCTGGTCGCGGACCTCGTTGAGCCCGGCCAGGTCGTCGGACGAGACGGGCTCTTCGAACCAGGTAACGTCGTGGTCGGCCATGGCGTGGGCCACCCGGATCGCCTGCTTGCGGCGGTAGGCGCCGTTGGCGTCGACATACAGTTCGACGTCGGGCCCGACCACCTTGCGGCACAGCGCAATCCGATCCAGGTCACGGCGCTCGTCGGAGCCCCACGACTCGCCGATCTTGATCTTGACGCGCGGGATCTTCCACTCGTCCACCCAGCGTTCGAGCTGGGCGCGGGTCTGACGCTCGTCGTAGGTGGTGAACCCGCCGCTGCCGTAGATCGGGACCGCGTCGTGTGCCATGCCGAGCAGCCGGCACACCGGAAGGTCCAGCAGCTTGCCCTTGAGGTCCCACAGGGCGGTGTCGACCGCCGAGATGGCGCACGACACCAGTCCCGGCCGCCCGTTGTTGCGCATCGCCCGGACCATCGCCTGCCACCGACCGGTGATGTCCAGGGCGCCGTGTCCGGTGAGCGTCCCGGCGAGCGGCCCGTTGATCAACTCCGCGCACGCGCCGTCGGCGTAGGTGTAGCCGATCCCGCGCCGCCCGCCGGCGGCGACCTCGGCCAGCACCAGCGTGGTCGACGACCAGGGCAGGGTGCCGTCGGCTTCCGGTGCGTCGGTGGGGATCTCGTAGGCCTGGGCGGTGACGTCGTCGATGCGGGCGTCGACGTTCATCGGGCCCACCGGCGCGCGGCGAGCCACCCGCCCAGTCCGGCCGCGCCCAGCGCGCCGGCCCCGCTGACCATCGCGTGCTGCGATGCCCACAGTTGCGGGCTCAGCGTGTGGGATTTGTCGTCGAACCCGCCGTGGGCGCCGTGGTCGCTGGCCGGTTCCTCGTCGAGCGGCTGCCACAGGTTGTGCGGGCGTCCGGCGCGGACGGGCTGCTCGGTCTGCTGCGAGTCGTACCCGGTGCGGCCCAGGTAGCGGTCCAGCAGCGGTGCCACGAACTTCTGCGCCAGCAACGTCACCGCGGTGCTGTCACCGACCCAATATTGTTTGCGTCCGGGATGATCCGCGGCATACAGGACGCCGCGGGCGGCCACCTCGGGCTGGTAGATCGGCGGCACCGGTTGGGGATGGCGCGGCAGCCGGGACAGCACCCACGAGAACTGCGGGGTGTTGACCGCGGGCATCTGGGCCACGGTGACCCGCACGTTCGAGCGCTCGTGCAGCAGCTCGCAGCGCAGCGATTCGGTGAACCCGTTGATGGCGTGCTTGGCGCCGCAGTACGCCGACTGCAGCGGGATGGATCGCTGGCTGAGCGCGGAACCGACCTGCACGATGGTGCCGCGGTCGCGGGGCCGCATCTTGGCCAGGGCCGCCATCGTGCCGTACACGTACCCGAGGTAGGACACCTCGGTCACGCGTTTGAACTCCTCGGCGCTGATCTCGTGGAACGGCGCGAACACGGAGGTGAACGCGACGTTGACCCAGACGTCGATGGGCCCGAAGGCCGCCTCGGTCTCGTCGGCGGCGGTGACGACGGCCGCGTGGTCGGCCACGTCGGTGGGGATGGTCAGCGCCTTGCCACCCCCGGATTCGACGTCGCGGGCCGCGCCGTCCAGCCCGGCGGACCCGCGGGCCAGCAGGGCGACGTTCGCCCCGCGCTGCCCGAACAGTTTGGCGGTGGCGCGGCCGATGCCGGCGCTGGCTCCGGTGATCACGATTGTTTGTGTGGTCGGTGTCATCGCCTGATCTCCCTTCGTGTCAGTCATGGTGGGCGTCGTCGGCGAGGGTGGCCGCGCATTCCAGCATCAGCGCGTGCGCGAAGGCCTGGGGGAGGTTGCCGCGCAGCTGGCGCTGCCTGATGTCGTATTCCTCGCAGAACAGCCCGGGGGGCCCGCAGGCGGCGCGGTTGCGTTCGAACCAGCGCATCGCGCAATGGGCGTGCCCCAGTTGGTGTTCGGCGAGCGCCATCATGAATCCGCACAGCAGGAAGGCGCCCTCGGCGTCGCCGAGATCACGCTCGTCGTGGCG
>NZ_LZJM01000277.1:0-38775 GCF_001667665.1 Mycobacterium sp. E342 | reverse complement strand
CGCGTTCGTTCCGTTCTTCCCGCTGGGGGCCGCCTTCATGCGGCCCAACCCCGTGCTCACCCACGAACTGGTGGTCGACGTCGCCGAGCGGCTCGGGCGGACGCCGGCGCAGGTCGCGCTGGCGTGGACGCTGAGCGTGGCGCCCAACGTGCTGCTGATCCCGGGCACCTCGTCGGTGCGCCACCTGGAGGAGAACCTCGACGTCGCGTCGATAGAGCTCGACGACCACGTGCGCGAGCGGCTGGACGCGCTCGCTACTTGAGCTCGGCGGACGACAGGCCCAGCAGGCGGCGGGCGACCACCAGCTGCTGGATCTGCTGGGTGCCCTCGAAGATGTCCAGGATCTTGGAGTCCCGCGCCCACTTCTCCAGCATCGATTGCTCGGAATAGCCGGTGGTGCCGGCCAATTCGACGCTCTTGAGGGTGACGTCGCTGGCCATGCGGCCGGCCTTGGCCTTGCTCATCGAGGCCTCTTTGGAGTTGGGGATCTTGTTGTCGGCCTGCCACGCCGCGCGCAGCGCCAGCAGGTAGGCGGCCTCCCAGTCGGCCTCCATCCGCAGGAACTCGGCCGCCGGGGCGCTCTGGGCGTGCGACGGTTGGTCGTAGGAGATCTCCACGCCGGCCTCGGTGAGGATCTTGCGGATCTCCTCCAGGGCGGCGCGGCCCACCCCGATGGCCATGGCGGCCACGATGGGCCGGGTGTTGTCGAAGGTCTCCATCACCCCCGAAAAGCCCTTGCCGACTTCGATTTCCGGGTTGCCCAGCAGGTTTTCCTTGGGAATGCGGACGTTGTCGAACCGGATCGCCGCGGTGTCGGAGCCCTTGATGCCGAGCTTGTGCTCTAGCCGTTCGACGGTGACGCCGGGGTGCTCCCGCGGCACGATGAACGACTTGATCGCGGCCCGCCCCGCCGCCTTGTCCAGCGTGGCCCACACCACGATGTGGGTGGCGCGCGAGCCGGCGGTGACGAAGATCTTCTCGCCGTTGATCACGTACTCGTCGCCGTCCAGCTTGGCGGTGGTCGACACCGCCGCCGAGTCGGAGCCGAAGCCGGGTTCGGTGATGGCCATCGCCGCCCACACCTTGCCCAGGCGCTCGAGCTGCTCCGGGGTGGCGACGGCGGAGATGGCCGCATTACCCAAACCCTGATAGGGGACCGAGAGCATCATCGCGACGTCGCCCCAGCAGGCCTCCAAGGTCTGCAGCAGCGCCGCCATGTTGGCGCCGTTGTGGTTTTGGTCCCTGTCCTGGTTTTCGTCGCCCAGGTTGTCGGCCCCGGCGAATTCGATCGACTCCGAGGCGCCCGCGAACAGGTTGTACAGGGTGTCGAGTTCGACGGGGTAGGCGTGTTCCTTCAGGTCGTACTTGCGGGCGATCGGCCGCATCAGCTCCGCGGCGCCCTGATGGGTCTTGACGACGACCGCTTGCAGCTTGCGGGGCAGTTCCAGATTGATTGCCATGATTGGTCTTTCGGTAGTCCGGATCGGGTGAGGCGCCTAGATGACGACGACGCCTTCGGCCACGCCGATCGCGCGCAGGTCGCGGTACCAGCGCTCGACCGGGTGTTCCTTCGTGAAGCCGTGGCCGCCGAGCAGCTGCACGCCGTCCAGGCCGATCTGCATGCCCTTGTCGGTGCCGAGTCGCTTGGCCAGCGCCGCCTCGCGGACGAAGGGCAGGCCCTGCTCGGCGCGGGCCGCGCCGCGCCAGGTGATCAGCCGCAGCCCGTCGAGCTCGATGGCGATGTTGGCGCACATGAACGCGACGGCCTGACGGTGGGCGATCGGCTCGCCGAAGGCCTCGCGCTCCTTGACGTAGGGGACGACGTAGTCGAGCACCGCGTGCGAGGTGCCCACCGCCAGCGCGGCCCAGCCCAGCCGGGCCAGCGCGATCGCCTCCGAGTAATCGTCATCGGTTGCCTCGTCCTCACCGAGCCGCGCGTTCAGCGGCACCGACACCCCGGAGAGCTCGACGTGGCCCAGGGCCGCCGCGCGGATGCCCATGCTCGGATCCGCCTTGACGGTAAGGCCTTTCGTCGACGACTCGACGATGAACAGGGCCGGCTTGCCGTCGAGTTGCGCCCCGACGATGAACAGCTCCGCGTCGGCCGCCGCCGGGACCAACGACTTCACGCCGTCGAGGCGGTAGCCGCTCGGAGTGCGCACCGCGGTGGTGGTCAGGCGGGTGGGGTCGAACAGCGGCTGCGGCTCGGCGATCGCGACGCAGGCCTGCGGCACGTTCTCGCCGGCGAACTCGTGCAAGTAGGTGGCCTGCTGGTCCGCGCTGCCCCAATGGGTCAGCGCGGCGGCCACGCCGCCGGGGGCCAGGATCGGCAGCGCGAGACCCATGTCGCCGTACGCCAGCGCCTCGGCCACCAGCACGTTGGTGACGCTGGAGCGGTGCGCGGCGATGCCGTCGAAGTCCTCGGGGATGTTGATCGCGGTGATGCCCAACTCGGCGGCCTTGGCGATCAGGTCGGGCGGGTAGGTCGCCGCCTCGTCGGCGTCGTGAGCCGCGGGCCGCAGCACCTCCTCGGCGAATTCGGTGAGCGTCTCGACGATCATCTTCTGGTCGTCGTCGGGCGTCAGGTCGAAGTAGTCCTTGCCGCTCGACTTGAGCCGGGTCGGCCCGCCGCGCAGATTCTGCAGCCGCCTGAACTCCCGGGACGCGGCTGCGGCCGTGGAGAAGATCGTCTTCGTCCCGTATTGCAGGCCGCGGTTGACCGGGTCGCGCAGCTGGTATTTGTCCAGGAACTCCTGCCCCATCAGCGGGGTGAGCAGCGCGATGGCGATGTCGACGCCCGTGCGCTTGTGCGGTTGCAGCCCGATCCCGCTCTGCCGGTCTTTGCGCTTGCGTGAGCGGGCGGATTTGGACGTTTGTGGTGAACCGGAACGAGTGTCGGTCATGTCGGCAGCCTGTAGTTGTCGGGGCAGTGCGGATAAGCCTATCTTACTCCGGAGTAAGATTACAGAGAACACTTGTTAACTAATTCACAGGGCCGCCGAGGCTGCCGAGGACGTGCCCGTGCAGCGGCCCGTTCGTCGCCACCGCGCTGCCGCGGTGCGGGCCGGCGACGCCGTCGAGGCCGGTCAGGTTCCCACCCGCCTCGCGCACCAGGATGTCGAGGGCGGCGAGATCCCAGACCGACACCTCGGGTTCGGCGGCGATGTCGACGGCGCCCTCGGCCAGCAGGCAGTAGGACAGGAAGTCGCCGAAGGCGCGCACCCGCCACACCGCATCGGTCAGCGCGATGAAGCGCTCGCGCAGCCCGCGCTGCGCCCAGCCGGACAGGCTGGAGAACGAGAGGCTGGCCGAATCCAGTTGGGCCACAGAGGAAACCGTTAGCCGGCGTGGCGGTGCGCCGCCGACCGAGACGAAGGCGCCCCGGCCGCGCGAAGCCCACCAGCGACGCTGCAGCGCGGGCGCGCTGACGACGCCGACGGTGGGCACACCGTCTTCGAGCAGCGCTATCAGGCTGGCCCACACCGGCACCCCCCGTACGAAGTTCTTGGTGCCGTCGATGGGGTCGATGATCCACTGCCGTCCGGTGAAGGTGGTGGTTCCGCCGAACTCCTCGCCGACGATGCTGTCGTGCGGGCGTTCGCGTCCCAGCGCCCCCCGCAGCTCCGTCTCCACCGCGCGGTCGGCGTCGGTGACCGGAGTCAGGTCGGGTTTGGTGTCGACGCGCAGGTCGAGCGCCCCGAATCGGGCGGAGGTCAGCGCGTCCGCGCGGTCGGCCAGCGTCAGCGCCAACGTCAGATCGTCCCGGCTCATCACGCAGTCCTATCACGGCCTTACCATGGCGGCGTGTGGGAATTCGGTGTGCTGATCCTGCTGCTGGCCGTTCTCGCGGTGGCCCTTGCCCAGCGGTTCCTCCCGCGGGGGCCCCGCGGCGAGCTGCTCAACGGCACGCTGCTGGTGACCGGGGTGAGCCCGCGGCCGGACGCCGCCGGTGAACAGTTCGTCACCATCGCCGGGGTGATCAATGGGCCCACCGTCAGCGAGCACGCGGTGTATCAGCGCATGGCGGTGGACGTCGACCACTGGCCGACCATGGGCCAGTTGTTCCCGGTGGTGTATTCGCCGAAGAATCCCGACAACTGGCGGCTGGCGCCGTCGGAGCCGCCCCCGGTTCAGTGAAATGCCGCGGCGGGATTCAGCGCTGATTGTTGAATTTGTCGACGACGCCCTGTAGTACCTCGGGGTGGCGCAAGAACGGCGTGATGATGTCTACGGGCAGCGGGAAGACGACGGTCGAATTCTGGTCCGCCCCCAATTCCAGCAGCGTTTGCAGATACCGCAATTGCAGTGAGGCGGGGCTCTTGGACAGGGTCTCCGCGGCTTCGCGCAGCTCTTCGGAGGCCTGCAATTCTCCGCGGGCGTTGATGACCTTCGCGCGGCGTTCACGTTCGGCTTCGGCCTCGCGGGCCATCGCCCGCTGCATCGACTCGGGAATCTCGACGTCTTTGATCTCCACGACGCGAACCTGCACACCCCATGGTTCGGTCTGCTTTTCGATGATCGTGCGCAGGTCGCTGTTGAGGTCCTCCCGGTGCGCCAGCAGGGTGTCCAAGTCGGCCCGTCCCAGCAGCGAACGCAGCGTCGTCTGGGCGATCTGCGAGGTGGCCACCGCGTAATTCTCCACCGCCAGAATCGCTTTCAGCGGCTCCATCACCTGGAACATGACGACGGCGTTGACCCTGGCCGGCACGTTGTCGCGGGTGATCACCTCCTGCGGCGGAATGGTCAGCGTCACCAGGCGCTGGTCCACGCGAATCATCTTGTCCAGGAAGGGGATCAGGAAGCGAAGGCCGGGGCCGTACAGCGGGCGCACGTGACCCATCCGGAAGACGACTCCGCGTTCGTACTCGCGCAGCACGGCCAGCGACCACATCGCGAGCACGGCCAGCCCGACAATCCCGGCGATGACAGCGACGATCACGACGGAAGTCATGTGGTGTTGCCCTCCTTGCGCTCCCAGCTGCCCCAGCGAGTGGAATACCTGTCGATCGCCGCGGCCGCCTGGTCCTCGAGCGCGGTGCGATGCGGCACGTGCTCGGGTGCGTTGGACGGGGTGTTCCACAGGTGGCGGATCAGCGGCAGGCCGAGCAGCGCGACGACCCCGATCGTGCCGGCCAAGACCAACACGTCGGCGCCCGAGTGGTTGGCGAACATCGTCGCCAGGGGCAGCACGATCCCGAATCCGGCCACGCAACAGGCGATCCCGCGGTGGAACCGCCCGGCGTCCGAATGCGGCCACGGGTCCACCTCGCGGCTGATCTCCCGGCCGTGATCCGACGTCGTACAGCTGGATTTGACGGGACAGCTATTGCACACCACCGGCTGGGCGCGATATCGCATGACCCGGTGCCGCGGGTCGAACGAAGTCGGCCATAGCCAGTGGTCCTGCGGACACACCCAGGCGTCGTGATCCGGCCTGTAGGTGAATTGCCCCGTGCGCCAACGCGCCGCGCGGGCCGACGCCCGCCTGGCCATCGAGTCGAAACTCCAGCCGATGGCCACCAGCGCGAGGGAATACCCGGCAATCAGCCATACCGAGGCGGGCGGTTGAGTCACCTGTCAGTCCTTCGCCGCCACCGTGGCACCGGTCTCCGGTTCGGTCGGGGCTTCGACGTAGAGCGGATGTTCGGGCAGCTCTTGAACCGTCGAACCCGTGCGGAAATGCCGCAACGCGGTCCAGGCGATCCAGACGAACGGCAGCACACCGCCGACGATCAGGATGAGGTCGCCCGGCATCCGCAGCCATTCGATCACCGCATTGCCGGGCCTGGTGATGTAGCCCAGCGAACGCGCCTCGAAATAGCCGTCGTTGACCGAGTGATACAGCTGCAACACGCCCAGCGGCAACAGGGTGACGAACACCATCCACGCCAGGCCGATGTTCATGCACCAGAACGAGATTCGCGCCAGCTTCTCCGGCCACTTGTCTGCCGGGATCACGTAGCGGAACGTGAACATCGCCAGGCCGACGGCGAGCATGCCGTAGACGCCCATCATCGCGCCGTGTGCGTGGTTGGCGGTCAGCGCGGTCCCGATCTGGTAGTAGGACACGATCGGCAGGTTGATCAGGAACCCGAAGATGCCCGCCCCCAGGAAGTTCCAGAAGCCCACCGCGACCAGGAACATGACCGCCCAACGATGCGGGAAGGGGTTGGTGTCGCCGGACTGCTGGCGCGCCCCCAGCTGCAGGAACGCCCACGCCTCGACGGTGAGGAAAGTCAACGGAATCACTTCGGCCGCCGAGAAGAACGCGCCCAGCGCCATGTGCTCCACCGGGGTTCCCGAGAAGTACAGGTGGTGCATGGTGCCGATGACGCCGCCCGCGGAGTACAGGATGACGTCAAGGAAGATCACGCCCAGCGCGATCCGTTCGCGCACGACGCCCAGCAACACGAACATGTAGGCCACCATCACCGTGGTGAACAGCTCGAGGAAGTCCTCGACCCACAGGTGCACCACCCAGAACCGCCAGAACTCGGCGACGGTGTAATGCGTGCCGCTGCCGGCCAACAGCCCGACGGTGTAGAACGCCGGGATCGCCAGCCCGGAGAAGAAGAACAACCATGGCATGTTCATCTTCGATTCGCCTCTGAGCCGGGCCCGCATGCCCCGGAAGATGATCGCAATCCACACGAACATGCCGACGATCAGCAGGATCTGAAACAGCCGCGGCAGGTCCAGGTACTCCCACTGCTGGGACAGCAGCCCATGCGGGATCACTCCGTAGATGGAGAGCGCTTCGCAGATCAGCGAACCGAACACCACCACCGCGACCGCGCCCAGCAGCACGTACGCCAGCAACCCCTGACGGCGCGGCTCGCGGCGGGCGATGAACGGCACCAGGAAGATGCCGCCGGCCAGGAAGGCCGCCGCGGTCCAGAACAGCGCCAGTTGCACGTGCCACGTGCGGGCCAGGTTGTACGGCAGCACCCGTGCCAGGTCCAGCCCGAAGAAGGTCGACAGGTCGGCCCGGTAGTGCTCGGCGGCCGCGCCCAGCAGCGTCTGCGCGAGGAACAGCACCGACACGATCGCGAAGAACCACACGCACGCGCGCTGAGCCGGCGTCAGGCTCACGTCGCCCGGTTGGCGGAACGACAGCGTGGACGACTCGGCGCCGTGCCAGCCGACCTTCTGGCTCCATCGCCCGTAGACGGCGAACATGGCGCCGATGCCACCGAGCAACGCGATCAGCGAGAGCGCCGACCACACGATCACCGGCGCGGTCGGGCCGTTGTCGACCCGCGGCTCGGCAGGCCAGTTGTTGGTGTAGCTGTACTTGTGACCGGGGCGTTCGGCCGCGCCCGCCCAGGCCGTCCACGCGAAGAACGCCGTCAGGTCGTGGATCTGCGCCTTGTCGGTGATCATCCGGGGCAGCAACCCATACTTGGTCGAGTTCTCGCCGAAATAGGTGGCGTAGTGGCTTTGGATGTGGTCGAACGCCGCGGCCTGCCGGTCGGTGAACACCAGGGTCCTGGAGCCGGGGTTGTATCGGTTGGTCCGGAACTCGGTCACCACTCGATCGCGCGGGTCGGTCACCCCCTGCGCCCGCAGCTGATCGGCGACGTCCTGGGTCGCCATCCGCAGGTATTCGGCGGTGTAGTCGGGCCCCAGGTACGCGCCGTGTCCCAGCACCGAGCCGTATTCCATCAGGCCCCGGGTCTGGTAGAGCTCCTGCCCCCGCGTGATGTCGTCGCCGGTGAATAGCAGCTGGCCCGATTCGTTGACGACCTTGTCCGGCATCGGCATCGACGCCGAGTAGGTGCGGTAGGCCAGGATGCCCATGACCAGGAAGCCGAAGATCATGACCAGGGCGACGCCCTGAAGCCAGCCTTTGCCTACCAGGGGCGGTGAGGAAGTCGGTTGAGCGGTCTGTTGAGCGGCCATGTGCGAGTCTCCCGTCTCCGGTGTGGTGGTGCCCCGCCGTCCATCTGCGCAATCAGCTTGTATTCGGTTGTCCGTCGCCGGGGAACGCCGATCGTCGCCGCCACACGTCACCAGGGGCCTATGGCATCTGTTTCAGGACCAATGCCCCTGGGCGAGACTGGTTTCCCGCCATAACGTCGTGGCTGAGCGGCGCGAAAGTTCCCCGCCTACAGCTCAGCAGAGGAGACCGCGATGAGCAATAGCCTCCCGGCTCCGGCAATCGTCGTAGGAGTGGACGGCTCGAGGGCGGCGCAGCAGGCCGCCCTGTGGGCGATCGACGAGGCGATCAGCCGCGACATCCCGATGCGATTGGTCTATGTCGTCGACCCGCAGGACGCCACCACGGCGCACGCCTGCGAGGCGCGCCTCGCAGGCGCGAGGACGGCGCTGGCCGACGCCCATCGGTCCGTGGACGCCACCGGCGTCCCCGTCAAGGTCGAAACCGACATTCTGTGCGGAAGGCCGCTCACCACGCTGCTGGAGGAGTCGACGTCCGCGGCCATGATGTGCGTCGGCTCGATCGGACTCAACCACGCCCGCCACGGCGGAACCCCGGTCGCGACCGCGTTGGCCCGCTCGGCCCGGTGCCCGGTCGCGGTGATCCGGCAGCCGGCAAAGCGGTCGGCGGCGCCGAAGGTCACCACGGTGCTGGCCGAGGTCGACAACGGCATGGTGCTGCGCCACGCGTTCGATGAGGCGAGGCTGCGGGGAGCCACGCTGCGCGCGCTCTGGGTGTGTCGCGGTGAGGACACTCAGGACACCGGCGACGGAACACGTTCGGCGCAAGCGCAATTGACTCGACAGCTCGCGCGTTGGACGCGGCTGTACCCGGACGTGCGGGTGGAGCCCGCGATCGTGCGCGACAGTGTGGAGCAGTACCTGCGCGCCAACCCGGAAGCCGGGCAGCTGCTGGTCACCGAAGGTCATACCGCTGAGCAGCTTTGCAACGCGGGACATTCCGTGCTGGCGATACGGTGCGGCAACCTGTGACGGCGGGGGTTCAGGGCGCCCGCATCGCCTGGGCCATGCACGGGCGGCTGACCGGACTCGACGCACCCGAACTGCTCGCCACCGTGGCTTCGTGATCAGCCGTGGCTGATCCGGAGTAGCTCCTCGAGGTTGGGCAGCTTGACGCGCGGACGCCCGTGCGGCTCACCGGCGGCGCGCTCGTGACGGTCGATGGTCTCCCAGTGCGCCGAGGTGACCAGCTTCGGCTGGCGTGAGGCCAGCCACTCGGCCAGCTTGTCGGCGTGGTCCTCGGGGAAGTCCGCCAGATCGCCGGCTTTCGCGCGACCCAGATCGGCCAGCAGGGTGTCGACCGTCTCCTGCGAGTCCTTCTTGTTGGTACCGATGACACCGGTCGGGCCGCGCTTGATCCATCCGGCGACGTATTCGTTGCGGCTGCCCTCCACCCGGCCGGCGGCATTGGGGATGGTCGCGGTCTTCTCGTCGAACGGCAGCCCCGGCGTGGGCATGCCTCGGTAGCCGACCGACCGCACCACCAGCTGAACCGGCAGTTCCTCGCGCTCGCCGGTGTCCTTGGCCGACACCCGGCCGCTGTCGTCGGTGACCAGTTCGTTGCGGCCCAGCACGATGCTCTCCACTTTGTCGTCGCCCTTGATCTCGATCGGCGAAGTCATGAACCGGAACACGATTCGACGATGGCCGGGCCGTGGCGCGCGCCCGGCGTAATCGCGCAACACCTTGATGTTCAGCTTCGTCGTCTTGTCCGCGGCGGCCTCGTCGTCCGTTGTGATGCCCTCCAGCTGCGCCGGATCGACGATCACGTCGACACCTTCCAGATCCGCCAGCTCGCGCAACTCCAGCGTGGTGAACGCGGTCTGCAGCGGCCCGCGTCGCCCGATGATCACCACTTCCTCCACACCACACGGCCGCAGCGAATCCAGAGCGTGGTCGGCGATGTCGGTGCGTGCGAGCACATCGGGATCGGTCACCAGGATGCGCGCGACGTCCAGGGCGACGTTGCCGTTGCCGACGACGACGGCCCGGGCGCCCGACAGGTCCGGGCCGGGTTCTTGGAAGTGCGGGTGCGCGTTGTACCAACCCACGAATTCGACGGCGGCCATGCTGCCGGGCAGGTCCTCGCCGGGAATCTTCAGCGACCGGTCGGACTGCGCCCCGACGGCGTAGACCACGGCGTCGTAGCGTTCGGCGAGCTCACCGGGCAGCACGTGCTCACCGACCACGACGTTGCCGAAGAATCGGAAGCGCGGATCCTCGGCGGTCTTTTCGAACTGCTTGCTGATCGACTTGATCTTCGGGTGGTCGGGCGCGACGCCGGAGCGCACCAGCCCCCACGGGGTGGGCAGCATCTCCAGCATGTCGACGGCCATATCGAGGTCGTCGGCCGCGTCGGCCGCCTTGAGCAGGGCTGACGCGGCGAAGAACCCCGACGGTCCGGAGCCGACGATTGCAACGTGGTATGGGCGCATACTCGACCTTCTATTCGTGCCCGGTTAGCGCGCGGGGGGCTGTCGGCGCGCAGCGCGGGGTGCACATGATCGTGATTCGATGCTAAACGCATGACCGCTGGTCGTGGCCCGGGCACTCGCCGGGAGACGAGGTGCCTGGCGGGCCCCGGTAACGTTGTCGGCTGTGGAACCCGACCGTCAAGCCGATATCGCCGCCCTTGACTCCACCCTGACCACGGTGGAGCGGGTGCTCGATGTGGACGGTCTGCGCAGCCGCATCGAGAAGCTCGAACACGAGGCGTCCGATCCCCAGTTGTGGGACGACCAGACCCGCGCGCAGCGGGTGACCAGCGAACTATCGCACGCTCAAGGGGAGCTGCGCCGCATCGAGGAGTTGCGCCGGCGCCTCGACGACCTTCCGGTGCTCTACGAGCTGGCGGCCGAAGAAGCGGAAGGTGCCGCCAGCAAAACGGAAGCGCTCGCCGAGGCGGACGCCGAGCTGAAGGCGCTGCGCGCCGACATCGAGGCCACCGAGGTGCGCACGCTGCTGTCCGGCGAATACGACGAACGTGAGGCGCTGGTCACCATCCGCTCGGGCGCGGGCGGGGTGGACGCCGCGGACTGGGCCGAGATGCTGATGCGGATGTACATCCGGTGGGCCGAACAGCACAAGTATCCCGTCGAGGTGTTCGACACCTCCTACGCCGAGGAAGCGGGCATCAAGAGCGCGACGTTCGCGGTGCACGCCCCGTTCGCCTACGGCACGTTGTCCGTCGAGCAGGGCACCCATCGGTTGGTGCGGATCAGCCCGTTCGACAACCAGAATCGACGTCAGACGTCGTTCGCCGAAGTCGAGGTCCTTCCGGTGGTGGACACCACCGATCACATCGACATCCCGGAAGGCGATGTGCGGGTTGATGTTTACCGCTCCAGCGGCCCGGGCGGCCAATCGGTGAACACCACCGACTCGGCGGTTCGTTTAACCCACATCCCAACGGGTATCGTCGTGACTTGCCAGAACGAAAAATCGCAACTGCAGAACAAGATTTCGGCGATGCGTGTGCTTCAGGCAAAGTTGTTGGAGCGCAAGCGTTCCGAAGAACGGGCCGAGCTGGACGCGTTGAAAGGCGAAGGCGGCAGTTCGTGGGGCAACCAGATGCGCTCCTACGTCCTGCACCCGTATCAGATGGTCAAGGATCTGCGGACCGACTACGAGGTCGGCAATCCGGCGGCCGTCCTGGACGGAGACATCGACGGGTTCCTGGAAGCGGGGATCCGGTGGCGCAACCGAAAAGATGACGACTAACACAACTCTTCTCGCCTCGCCCGCGGTGGTGAATGCGCTGGGCTGGCACGAATTCTGGCGCGGCGACGTCGGCCAATGGATCATCACCAGGGGTCTGCGGATCGTGATGGTGCTGATCGTGGCGGTGCTGGCGGCCCGGTTCGTCAACTGGGTCGCGAAGCAGGTGACCCGCCAGCTCAACTTGGGATTCGCCGAAAGCGACGCGCTGGTGCGCTCGGAGGCCACCAAGCACCGCCAGGCCATGGCCTCGGTGATCTCCTGGGTGTCGGTGGTCCTCATCAGTATCTGGGTCATCATGCAGATCGCCGACGTGTTGCAGTTCTCGGTCGGTGGACTGGTCGCGCCGGCCACTGTGGTCGGCGCCGCGCTGGGGTTCGGCGCGCAGCAGCTGGTGAGGGATCTGCTGTCGGGCTTCTTCATCCTGGCGGAGCGCCAGTACGGCTTCGGGGACCTGGTCACCCTCACCGTCGTCTCCGCGACGGAGGCCAGCGGCACCGTGGAGAACGTGACGCTGCGGGTGACCCGGCTGCGCTCACCGGACGGCGAGGTGCTGACCATCCCTAATGGGCAGATCGTTAAGGTGGTGAACCTGTCCAAGGACTGGGCGCGCGCAGTGGTGGACATCCCGGTGTCCACCAGCGCCGACCTGAACCGGGTCAACGCGGTCCTGCACCAGGAGTGCGACCATGCCATGGACAACCCGGTGCTGGGGGAGCTGCTCTTGGATGCCCCCACCGTCATGGGCGTGGAGCGCATCGAAGTCGACACCGTCACCCTGCGCCTGGTGGCCCGGACCCTGCCCGGCAAGCAGTTCGAGGCCGGCCGGCAACTGCGCGTCCTGGTCATTCGCGCGCTGGCCCGCGTCGGCATCATGACCGCGGCGGACGCGACGGTGGGGCTGGTGGAAGACCCGTCGGTCCCGGCCGCCCAGGCCGCTGAAGACCGGATCGACGACGACGTGCAAGGTGCGGTGCAGAAGCGTTGAAGTTCACCCTGAGCATCTTCGAGAAGCGCAGCGAGGACTCCGACGTAGATCACCGCTGGCCGCAATACATGTTCGGCGGGCGAGTCCGCACGTCGACCCTGGTGTTGATCGTCGCCTTCTTCGTCGTGTGGTGGGTCTACGACACCTACCGTCCCGAACCGGCGCCCAAGCCGCCGGCGCAGCAGGTGGTGCCCCCGGGCTTCGTTCCGGACCCCAACTACACCTGGGTGCCCCGCAGTCGCGTGCAGCAGCCGCCGGCCACGCCCACGTATACGCCGACCCCGACGAGCACGCCGCCACCACCGCCGCCACCTCCGCCGGTGACCACGACCACGACGCCGCCGCCGCCGGTTCAGCTTCCGCAGCTGCCCTGCCTGTTGCCCCCGCCCTTCTGCCCACCCAGTACGAGCCCGACCACACCGCCTCCGCAGCTACCGCAGCCGGGGCCCGGTCCGGTGCCCGGTTCACCGCCGCCAGCCAGTTGACTTCGCTTGCCAGCGAAATTCACGGCTACACTGGCGTGCCGTGATGATCACCCTGGACCATGTCAGCAAGAAGTACAAAGCGTCGGCCCGCCCGGCGTTGGAGGACGTCAACGTCAAAATCGACAAGGGTGAATTCGTCTTCCTGATCGGCCCGTCGGGCTCCGGCAAGTCGACGTTCATGCGGCTGCTGCTGGGTGAGGAGAACCCGACGTCCGGCGACATCCGGGTGTCGAAGTTCCACGTCAACAAGCTGCGCGGTCGTCACATCCCGAAGCTGCGCCAGGTGATCGGTACCGTCTTCCAGGACTTCCGCCTGTTGCAACAGAAGACCGTGTACGAAAACGTCGCCTTCGCGCTGGAGGTGATCGGCCGGCGGACCGACGCGATCAACCGGGTGGTGCCCGAGGTGCTGGAAACCGTCGGCCTGTCCGGCAAAGCCAACCGGCTGCCCCATGAGTTGTCCGGTGGCGAGCAGCAACGCGTCGCGATCGCGCGCGCGTACGTCAACCGGCCCCTGGTTCTGCTGGCCGACGAGCCGACTGGCAATCTCGACCCGGACACCAGTAAGGACATCATGGATTTGTTGGAGCGGATCAACCGCACGGGGACGACGGTGGTGATGGCGACGCACGACCACCACATCGTCGACTCGATGCGCCAGCGCGTCGTCGAGTTGTCTCTGGGGCGGCTGGTTCGCGACGAGCAGCGCGGCATCTATGGGATGGACCGCTAAGTGCGCTTTGGCTTCCTGTTCAACGAGGTCCTGACCGGCCTTCGCCGCAACGTCACGATGACGGCCGCGATGATCCTCACCACGGCCATCTCCATCGGCCTGTTCGGTGGCGGTCTGCTGGTGGTCCGGTTGGCTGACAACTCGCGGGAGATCTATCTCGATCGCGTCGAGACGCAGGTGTTCCTCACCGACGACATCTCCGCCAACGACGCGACGTGTGCGTCGCCTCCGTGTAAAGCGCTGCGCGACAAGATCGATGCACGACAAGATGTCAAATCGGTGCGCTTCATCAACCGGCAGGACGCCTACAACGACGCGGTCAAGAAGTTCCCGGAGTTCAAGGACGTGGCCGGCAAGGAATCGTTTCCCGCGTCGTTCATCGTCAAGCTGAACAATCCCGAACAGCACGCGGAGTTCGATGCCGCGATGCAGGGTCAGCCCGGGGTTCGCAGCATCCTCAACGAAAAGGATTTGATCGACCGGTTATTCGCCGTTCTGGACGGTTTGCGTGACGCCGCGTTCGCCGTCGCGCTGGTGCAGGCCGTCGGGGCGATCCTGCTGATCGCCAACATGGTGCAAGTCGCCGCCTATACGCGACGCACCGAAATCGGGATCATGCGCTCGGTCGGCGCCAGTCGCTGGTATACGCAGTTGCCCTTCTTGGTGGAGGCGATGCTGGCCGCGTCCATCGGTGTGGCCATCGCGATCGTCGGCCTGATCCTGGTGCGGGCGTGGTTCCTGGACAACGCGCTGAGCCAGTTCTACCAAGCTCATTTGATCGCGAAGGTCGACTACGCCGACATCCTCTACATCTCGCCGTGGTTGTTCCTGCTCGGCGTGTCGATGGCCGGGCTGACCGCCTACGCGACGTTGCGCCTCTACATCAGGCGGTAGCTATGGCCAAAGATCTTGGCCGGGCCAAGGGAGCGGGCGGCAAGCGTGGCAGCAAACAGATTGTGGCCACCAATCGCAAAGCGCGGCACAACTATTCGATCCTCGAGGAGTTCGAGGCCGGAGTGGCTTTACAGGGCACGGAGGTGAAGAGCCTGCGCGCGGGCCAAGCGTCTTTGGCCGACGCGTTCGCAACCGTCGACGACGGCGAAGTGTGGTTGCGCAACTTGTACATTCCGGAGTATCAGCACGGTAGCTGGACCAACCATGAGCCCCGTCGCAATCGAAAGTTGTTGTTACATAGGCAACAAATCGACCGGCTGGTCGGAAAGATACGAGATGGTAACCTCGCCCTCGTGCCGATGTCTCTGTATTTCTCCGAGGGAAAGGTCAAGGTCGAGCTCGCGCTGGCGCGCGGCAAGCGAGCGCACGACAAACGCCAGGACATGGCCCGCCGCGATGCCCAGCGCGAAGTGGTCCGTGAATTGGGTCGCCGAGCCAAGGGCATGAACTGATCGGGGCCGCTTACGCCCAGCTGTCGGCCGTCACGTACGGCGTCAGCGATTTCGTGGGCGGTGTAGCCGCTCGACGGGTGGCCGCGCTGCGCGTGATGCTGGTGGTCTACCCGATCGAGACCTTCTTGCTGGGCGCGCTGGCCCTCGTCGTGGGCGGGCCCATCTCGCGCGGCGCCATCTTCTGGGGCGGCCTGTACGGCGTCGGGATGGCGGTCGGCATGTGGGCGTTCTTCGCGGCGCTGGGCGCCGGACCGATCTCCGTCGTCTCGCCGTTGGCGGCGGTCCTCAACGCCGCCGTGCCGGTGGCGGTCGGAGTGGCCCTGGGGGAGCGTCCCGGGCCGGGGGCCTCGGTGGGCGTCGTACTGGCCCTCGTCGCGGTCATGCTGGTGAGCCGGGAGGCCACCGCGCAGGGCGTCACACCGTATCGATTCACCCCGAAGGTGGCCTGGCTCACACTGCTGGCCGGCTCCGCGATGGGGCTGAACCTGGTGTTCCTCCACCAGGCGCCGCACGCATGCAAGCTGTGGCCGCTGGTCTTCGCCCGGCTCTCGGCCACCGTGGTGATCTTCGTGATGGCCGCGGCCAGCGACAACTTTCGGGCGCCGCGCGGGAAGCCCATGAAGCTCGCCTGGGCCGTGGCCCTGCTGGACATCTGCGCCAACGTCACCATGCTGCTCGCCCTGCACACCTGGCTGCTCTCGCTGGCCAGCATCCTGATCTCGCTCTACCCGGCCGCGACGGTCGTGCTGGCGATGGTCGTGCTGCGCGAGCGGCTGACCCGCTGGCAGGGCTTCGGCATGGTGATGGCCATGGGATCCGTGGCCATGATCGCGGCCAGCTGACGGCCTGGCCGGCCGACCGGCCTACTATCCGAACATGGCCGATCGCCCCGTCACCAAGCTGGACAAGTCCGATGTGCTCGCTGGTCTGTTCGCGGTGTGGGACGACATCACCGCACTGCTGGACGGGTTGCCGGAAGCGGAATGGCAGGCGGCCAGTCCGTTGCCCGGCTGGGACGTCAAGGCGCTGGTAGCGCACATGATCGGCACCGAATCCTTCCTCGCCGGCGTCCCCGCGCCCCAGCCCGACATCGACGTCTCGGCGCTCGAGCACGTGCGCAACGACATCGGCGTGATGAACGAGTGCTGGGTCCGTCACCTCAGCACGGAACCCGGCGCGGACGTGCTCGAACGGTTCAAGGACATCGCCGACGAACGGCGCAAGGCGCTGGCGGGCATGCCCGCCGAGGAGTGGGACGCCGTGACGCCGACACCGGTGGGTCCGGAGAGCTATGGGCGGTTCATGCGGGTCCGCGTGTTCGACTGCTGGATGCACGAGCAGGACATTCGTCAGGCCTTGGGGCGGCCGTCGTCGGACGATCAGCTCGTCGGGCCCGCATCGGAACTGTCCCTCGACGAGATCGCCGCGACGATGGGCTACGTGGTGGGCAAGCGGGCGAAAGCGCCCGAGGGCTCGCGAGTCCTGTTCGAGCTCACCGGGCCGCTTTCCCGCCGCATCCGAGTCAGCGTCGACGGCCGGGCCCAGGTGGTCGACGACTTCGGCGGTCTGGAGCCGACGGTGACGATCCGGCTGGACGGACTGCAGTTCACCCGGCTCGCCGGCGGGCGCCCGATGTGTGCCTCGCGGTCACAGGGCGTCGACCTCGGCGGCGACCAGGGCGTGGCCGCCAGGGTCGTCGAGCACCTCAATTTCGTGATCTGATCGTCGCCGGTCGGGAAGACAACTCCGTTGCCGCGCGTTGATACCGGCGTACCATTGATTGTCCTGCCGAAAATCGGCGGGTGTGCGAGGGGCTGAAAGGTTTCGACATCGCGCATCGAATCAAGGGAAGCGTGCCGGTGCAGGCAAGAGACCACCGTAAGCGTCGTTGCAACCAGATAAGCGCCGATTCACATCAGCGCGACTACGCTCTCGCTGCCTAAGCGACAGCTAGTCCGTCAGACCGGGAAAGCCCTCGACCCGGAGCCTGGCGTCAGCTAGAGGGATCCACCGATGAGTCCGGTCGCGGGACTCATCGGGACACCAACAGCGACTGGGATCGTCATCCTGGCTAGTCCGCGTGACCAGGAGATCCGAGCAGAGGCATAGCGGACTGCGCACGGAGAAGTCTTGAGGGAATGCCGTTGGACCCGGGTTCGATTCCCGGCAGCTCCACAACAGAATGTGCTGTTCAAGCGATAAGTGAGTACGCGCCGCGACTACGTCCGGAGACCTACGGGTTGGATTTTGCCTGCGGTGAGCGGCTTTAATCGCCCTACGACGGCGATGTCACCTTGTGCACGCCCGACACCGCATCACGGGAACGTTTTCGGCTGAGCAAGTGAGGAGCTTTCATGACCTATCGCCGTCTTGCTTGGGCGCTCGGCGCGGCGGTGGCGGTAGCGGCGGCCATCATTCCCGTCCAGGCCCACAGCGAGCCGCCGACGAAATGTCTGACCAACACTCCCAAGGGCAAGCAGGTCTATGTGCCCTGCGATCTGCTCAACGCCGGCGCCAATTTCCCGCCGGGGCAGCGTTGTCCTCCACCGCTCGAGCAGTATCCGAAAGATGTGGCGGACTGGTGCGGTGAAGGCCCGGGCCTTGCGAGTACCACGCCCACGACTCCGCCTCCGACTCCGGCGAGTCAGACGAGTCCTACCAGCCCTACGCGGTCGACGAGTCCCACGACCTCGACGAGTCCTACGACCCCGACGAGTCCTACGACCCCGACGAGTCCTACGACCTCGACGAGTCCTACGACCTCAACGAGTCCTACGACCTCAACGAGTTCCACGAGCCCGGTGGCTCCGGGTAATGCAGAATGACGAAAACCCTTGGCGGAGATGCACCGCGCCTCGGCGATGGAACCCGCTTGGTGCGCGTTCCCGTTCAGTCACCTCCGTTTTCGAGGCGGAGCACGGCGTTCACCGGCACATTCTGGTTGATGATCTGCTCGGCGACCACACACATTTGCATCCTGGTGTCGCGTGACATGCTGCGGAGCACTTCGAAGGCTTGCGCGCCGTCGAGTTGGCAGCGGTCGCTGATGATGTCCGTGGCTTGGGCGATGAGGTCGCCGGGCCAGAGGTGATTGGCGCTGTCGGTCATCCTTCCAGCCAATCTGTCCGCAGTCGCCAGGTCACCCGGGAAGTTCGGCGAGCTCCCTGGCCTGAGCCTGCTTAACCGCGGCGAGCATGCGTGCGCTCAGATCCAGGCATTCCCGCTCTCCGACGCCGCCGTTGACGGAATACCCGATCTGGCGCACCTGCATGGCGAATTGAGTCAGGTCTTCACACAGTTGTTTCATGGGAGCCTTCTGGCTGTGAAAGGTGTTGGCATTGGCCATATGTGCCGCGGACGCCCACGTCCAGCCCGACTTAGACCCAATTCCGGACGCCTACGTCCCGCCGAATTGAGGGTAGTAACGCCCTAGACTCTATACCCGCGAAGCGGCTTTGCACTAGCGCGCTTGTAGAAAATCCGCTGTGGTCGATTGCCGCCGGTCAACTCGGCCGACATCGGGGAGCGCTCATCAGTTGCCGGCCTCGATTGCCGCGACTCTTGCGGCGGCGTCTGGTCCGCAGAAGCGCTGGAGGTCGACTCCGCCCGCGGCCAGCAGATCGTCGATGCGGCGTTTCAGGTCGCCCGAGGAAAGGTGGGCATACAGATTCGAGCCAGGACAAGAGGTTTGGGCCAGGTCGCGATGGCCCGCCAATGTGGCGGTTGCCAGACGGAAGTTCTGGGCGGCCCATGCGAACGCGCGAGCCGCTCCCTGAAGCTGGGCCTCCGACACGGCCTCTCGATCGAAGTCCCCTTCGCAGAGCACGAGGAAATGGCCCGTGGTGTCGTAGTCCGTCGCGGTGTCACCGGCGATCTCGGTGCTTCGGAGTTCGTAGATGTTGCCATTGCGGTCCACGCCGACGTGATAGGCGATGTCGACCCACCCGTGCTGATCCTGGTGGTACCGCTGATCCTGTCGGAGGTGGCCGGGGGCATTGCGATTGTCGCCAAGGACGACGGCTTCGTGGTGCAGGGTCATCCGCGTGATGGTGTGGCGCTTGCCTCCGGAGCGGGCCGGACGCGCGCCCCAGGCGTCTCGGCAGAGCAGCAACGCCGAAGTGGTCGTGGTCAGGCCGACGCTCGTCGTCGAAGTCGGGGAAGGTCGCTGAGCCGAAGGTGGCCAGGCGCCGACCATGGACGCCACCCCCACGCCCACGCCGCCGGCCACCGCTAACAGCCGGCGACGGCTGACGACGGCTGGCGGCTTAGGGGGCCGGCCGGGCGCAGGCTCGCACACCGCCCTCACGATACGGGCGTGATCACTTGACGCCGTCGCGATCCGAAAACAAAATCGCAGGTAACGAGATGGGCTCCACAATGAATCGACCGGTCGCCGCGGGTTTCCGCGGTGCGATCCGAACCGCCATCGCCGCCGGGACCGCCTTCCTTGCAATAACCGCGGCCTGCGCGCGTGGCGATGCGGGGCGCCCCCCCGTGGGTGCACGCACGCGGGCTCCCGGACCGGACGTCGCGACAATCGTCAAACCGCCCGACCCGGCGCCCGCGGTTGACTTCACACATGTCTCCCGGCTGATCAACGACGCGATCGCGGCGAACCGGTTGCCGGGTGCGGTGGTGGTCATCGGTCACGGCGGCAAGGTCGCCTTCCACCAGGCCTACGGTTCCCGCAAGCTGGCCGGCGAACCCGGCCTCGACGGGTTACCGGCGCCCGCCGAGCCGATGACCGAGGACACGATCTTCGACTTGGCGTCGTTGACCAAGAGCCTCGCGACGGCGACCGCGGTCATGCAGCTCTACCAGCAAGGCAAGGTTGCGTTCGACGACCCCGTGCAGCAATACCTGCCCGATTTCAACACCGTGAACGATCCGCGCCGCGCAAAGGTGACCGTTCGAATGCTCCTCACCCACACTTCCGGGGAAACCGGGGACGTGAATCTGGGAGACCCGTGGGGGCTGGACAAGGCCGATAAGGAAGAGGGCCTTCATCGCGCGCTCACCACGCCACTGGAGTCGGCTCCGGGCCAGGCTTTCCGCTACTCGGACATCAACTTCATCCTGCTGGGAGCGCTGATCGAAAAGGCCACCGGCGAGGCCCTGGACGTCTACGTTCAGCGACAGGTGTTCGAGCCGCTCGGTATGGCGGACACCCACTACCTGCCCCCGGCGCAAGCGTGTGGTCCGCACACGACGCTGGGAGCCGCGGTCGCCTGGGCTCCCGCGCCGCAAGACCAGGCGCCGGACGCCTGCCCCGTGGGCAGCTGGAACGCCGGTCTGCTGCCCCGCATCGCACCGACGGCACGAGACGAAGAGGGCAGGGCCGATCCGGGCAAGAACCCGGACCTTGATCACCTGCTTCGGGGCACCGTGCAGGACACGACGGCGCGGCGCATGGGGGGAGTGGCCGGGCATGCGGGCGTGTTCTCGACGGCCCACGATGTCGGCATCTTTGCGCAGGCACTGCTTGACCGGCTCGCGGGCCGTCCGAGCCAATTCCCCTTGACGCAAACAACTCTCGAGACGATGACCAGTCCCCAGCAACCCGGCCACACGCTTGAGCAACTCAAGGCGGCCAACGCCGCCGCCCGAGCGGCCATCGCGAAGAGGCCGAACAGGGCGGATCCGCTGCTCGCCCCGCGCTATCCGGCGATCGCGGGGCAGAACCTGCGCGGCTTCGGCTGGGATATCGATACGGGCCAGTCCGCGCCGCGAGGCGTCGTCTTCCCGATCGGTAGCTTCGGCCACACCGGCTTCACCGGAACCTCCGTGTGGATGGACCCGAGCTCAGACACCTACGTCGTTGTGCTCTCGAATTCGATTCACACCCGGGGCAGTCCACCCGTGTCGGATCTGCGCGGTGAGATTGCCACGGCAGCGGCTCAGGCCCTGGGCCTTTAGGGCCGCTCGAAGTGTTGGTAGTCGAGGGGCGCCGTCCACTCGCCACCCCACCGCCAGCCACGATCTGTGAAGACTCGGACCGCAGGGTCGCCGGCGTGTAAGAGGCCCGGGTCGGTGCGGCTGCGGTCCAGGTAGGCCGCCGCGTTGCGCGGTTCGAAATACCCGCTGGCGTAGAGGCAAGGATTGACAAGCGGATTGAGATCGATCGCCCGGCCGTAAGCGTGCGGAGACCATTCGTCGGTCCCCGGGATGGTTCGGCAGTTGAACGCCGAAGTGTTGTTGTCCTCCATGGACAATTCGTCATCCGCATCCGAATAGTGGTCCACCGTGCGGATCTTCTCGACGGGATAGCGCAGTCGGTAGAGCTGCTCGAAGATCGCGATGACGTCCGGCACCAAGTCCTCCTGCACGATCAGCTCGCCCCGATGTGCCTGGCCGTCGAAACCGATGTGGGCGAAGGTGATCCGCCGCAGCCGGCCCGGCTCGACGGGGCAGCCCGGCCGCCAGCTCGCGCCGAGCTCGGCGGCGGTGACCGGGTCGACGGTCGCGCCGGCCGACGATGTCGCATTGGCCGACGATGACGGTGTAGCGGACCGCGATGGCGCCGCCGAAGGCGGCTGCGCGGCGGTGCACTGCACCAGCATGAGACACGCCGCGAGCATTCCCGCCACCGCGGGACTTTGCCGCTCGGAGGGTGTCAATGCGGATGAGTCCTCATCGCTTGCTTCTTCCATCCCTACCAGGCCGCCGCGATAAGCCGTGTGGCCGGACGAGCCCGGTGCCAAGCTACCCCCGATCCGCGCGGCACCGGTTCCGATCAGGCGGATTGTGATCCTTTTGCGCACGTGGCCCCGCGCATACCTTCCCTCAGGTGACGTCGAATGTGGGCAGCCCCCCGACCCAGGTATCTCGAGCCATACCCGCCACGTTCAAGCAGGCCCTCTTCGTCGCGGTGACAGCCGGGCTGGGCTATGGCTTCGACTCGTACGCGGTAAACATCTACGGCTTGGTGCTGCCGGATATAAAGAAGACGTTGCACATCACCGACGCCGAGGCCGGCTACATCGGCTCGATCTTCCTGCTGGGCTACACAATCGGCACCATCGGCTTCGGATACGCCGCCGACAGGTGGGGGCGTAAGACCACCCTCGGAGCGTCGATCCTGCTCTACGGCATCACCACTTCATTGGCCGGCCTCACGGCGAACGTCGCCGCCTTCACCGGACTTCGCTTTCTCACCGGGGTGGGCGGTGCCGGGGAACTGGCGGTCGGTGCGCCCTACACCGCCGAAGTCTGGCCCGCGAAGACGCGCGCCCTGGGAGTCGGCGGGGTGATCTTCTCCTTCTTCTCGCTGGGCTATGTCCTCGCAGCGGCCGTCGCGTTGGCCCTGGTGCCGCGGTTCGGTTGGCAGTCCGCGTTCATCGTCGCGATCGTCCCGGCCGTCGTCCTCTTCCTCGTCAGGCGCGGCATCGCCGAGTCGCACCGGTACACCGACGTGCAGGCCCGGGTCGACAACGGGGCCAGCAAGCCGCGACTGTGGCACCTTCCCGGCGTGCGTCGGCGACTGCTCTCCGGCTGGCTGATCTACACCGCCAACGCGGTCGGCTACTGGGGCGTGACCGTCTTTTTGACGACATACATCGTCAAGAGGTTCCACGCCTCCTCGATCGAGGCGATCCGCTACGCGCTGCTGTTCTTCCTGCTCCAGGTCGTGTTCGTCTACGTGGGAACCGCGCTCGCCGATTGGGTGGGCCGGCGCCCCTCGGCGATCCTCGCCGGAGTGATCGAGTTGGTCTCGACCGTCCTGGCCGCCACCTCCCACTCGTTGGACAGATACCTGGTCTTCGGTGCGATCGCCATCGCCACCCTCGGCTGGTTGTGGGGCGTCGGGGACACGTACGTCTCGGAGCTCTTCCCAACGGTGTTGCGCGGCACGGGTTTCGGCATCGCAGTCGGCGGCGGCCGCGTGGTCTCCATCGCGGCCCCGGCCGTGGTCGGTTGGGGCATCACGCATTACGGGCTCGAGACGCCGTATCTCGCGCTCGCCGGCCTCTGGGGGCTGACGCTGCTCGGCTACGCGATCGGACCGGAGACGAAAGGCAGGGAACTCGAAGATCTGGCCGACGAGGCCCTCACCGAAGACCTCGTGCCCGTGAGCCCGAGGAACTAGCAGGGCCCGCGGGCGGCCGTCGTCACGGCCGGCGCGCCACGATGACCCCGACCTTGGCCCTGTTCACTACCGCCGCCCCGACCGATCCCAGCAACCTGCCCCTGAACCAGCCGCAGCCGTGGCTGCCGACCACGACCAGTTGCGCGCGCTCGGACGCCTCGATCAGCCAACGCGCCGGATCACCGATTTCGATCCTGCGATCGATCCCCACGTCGGGATAGCATTCGTGCCAACCGGCCAGTCGCTCGGCGAGCGTCGCCTCCTCCGTGGATAGTTGAGCGTCCCATTTGGCGTCCTGGAACGATCCCTTGGAGCCGGCAACCCGGGGATCGGTCCAGGCGTGCATGGCCAGCAGCCCGACACCGCGCCGGGAGGCTTCCTCAAATGCGATGGCAGTGGCCGCTTCCGACGCCGGTGAGCCGTCGATGCCCACCAGCACCGGTGCCCGCGCGCCATCGCCGGTCAGGGCTTTGTCGTCGTGGATTACCGCGACCGGGCAATGCGCGTGGTAAACCAGGTTCGAACTCACCGAGCCCAGGAAGTTGCCGGCCAGGACGCCGCCGTGTCCCCGGTAGCCGACCACGACCATCTGCGCCGCTCTGGAGAGGCCGACGAGCGTCGGGAGGGTGGCGGAGCGCAACACCTTGCCGTCGATCTGCACCGGATCGCACTCACCGGTGTTCTCCTCGGCCACCTTGATCGCCGACGAGATGACATCGCGTGCCCGCCGCTCCTGCCATTGGCTGAAGCCGGCCGGCGCGGCCACCTCGAACCACTCCGGCAAGAGGGCGTCGACGACATGGACCAGGGTCAGCGGCGCCTTCCTGAGCGCCGCATCCCGCGCCGCCCACCGGACGGCAGCCAGCGCCGCGGCCGAGCCATCAACGCCTACCAAGATCGCGCCACGTGGTGGTTGCCACATTTGGAGTTCTTTTCTGATCGGCCGTGTACCCACCGGCAGGATCACTCGGGGCGGCCGCGACTGTCAGGGCCGAAGATATCCAAGCCGAAGGACCAAAGGCCCCGAGCGAGTCGTGTGCTGCATTGATACCCTTCAACGCACGGCGCACATCTGAAAACGTCGGCCACCACGGACCCCCTTGGAGGAGTTCATGCGCACGAGCGCATCATGACCGATGCCGTATGGAACCTCTATGCCGAGCAGATGGACAACGTCGACGGCTGGTTCTTCGAGGCCGATGTCGCGCTCTTCAGCAAGCTGCTCGCCTGCCAGACGGCCGAGGGCATCAAGGGCGACATGCTGGAGATCGGCACGTACCAGGGCAAGTCCGCCATCCTGATGGGTTACGGCCTGCGCGACGACGAAGAACTGGTGATCTGCGATCTCTTCGATGCGGTGGTGGATCACGACGACCTCGCGCCGCTCCCGCGCCGGCAGTACGCGGGCCTCGACCAGCAGCAGTTCCTGGCCAACTGGGATCGGTTCCACACTCGCCGGCCACAGCTTGAGGTCTGCCCGTCGTCGGAGCTCGATCTCGGCGAACGGGCACTTCGGTTCACCCACATCGACGGCTGTCACAGCTACCGGTGCGTGGCGAAGGACATCCACCTCGCCGTGACCCACGCTGCGCCACGAGCCGTGATCGCGCTGGACGACTACCGGGGCGTCGAAACCCCGGGCGTGGCGGCGGCCGTCTGGCAGGCGGTCGGCAACGGCTTCTTGTTCCCGTTCGCGGCGACCTACATGAAGCTCTACGCCTGCACGTCGGCCGCTGATCAGAGTTACTGGTTGGACCGGGTCCGGGACAGCACCGACATCTGTGCCCTACCCGACTTCGCGTTGCCGTCTTATGGCAGCGTCTCGGCCGCGCAGATCCAGCATTCGGCCGCCCCGCGCTGACCCGCGCCGATCATTCCGCGGTCGGCGGCGCTTGCCCTTCGGCCGGGTGACCGCGACGGGCCTCGTCCTCCAATAGGTCGGCCGCCGTGGTGGCGCTTTCCGCCGGTGTGGCCATCAGGGCGGCGACCTCGCGGGTGCGAGCCACGCACTGCGGCGTGAGGATGGACCGCAGATCCGCGATCAACGAATTGAGGGTGGTGTCTTCGTAGCGCCGTCCAATGCCCACTCCCAGTTGGTTGACCGCGGCCGCCCAGAGCGGCTGGTCGACCGAGACGGCAAGGGCAAGCGTAGGGACTCCGGCCCGGATGCCCGCGAACGTGGTGCCGGGCCCCCCGTGGTGGACGACCGCGCGGCAAGCCGGAAAGACGGCCGCGTGGTTCACCGCGCTCACGACTTTGACGTGCTCGAGATGCGGGAGGCCGGCGAGATCGCTTACGCCGCTGCAAATCAACGCCCGCTCGTCCAGGTGCGCGCAGGCCGTGCTCATGGTCGTCACGTCGGCAAGCGATGCGACTCGCGCGCTGCTGCCGAAACCGAAATAGATTGGCGGTGTTCCCGCGGCGAGCCATGACGCGACGTCGTCGTCGACCTCGGTCGGCAGCTCGAGCGTCAGCCCGCCGACGAAGGCTCGCCGGACACCGTGTTGCGCCCATTCGGCCGTCAGTCCGGGAAAGAAGAATTCGTCGTAGGCCTGAATCTCCAGTGGGTGCGGCGCGGATGGGCCCCTTTGCGCTGACAGCCCCAATGTCCGGCGTAGCTCGTCTTCGGCGTCTTTGGTTACGGGCGAAAGCGTTTCGCTCGGAGCGATGGGGTAGATGTGCATGGCGGCCTGCGGAATGCCATAGTATTCCGCAACATTGGCGGCAAGCCCCTGCTCGCTGGCGTCCGTAAAGAGCAGGTCGGCCCCGTCGGCCAGTGACGTGAGCGCCCTGCCCAGCTCCGGCCACATTTGCGTGATGTCCCGCAAGATTTCCCACGCCATGGCAACAGGATTCGGCGTAGCGCCGTATTTGCGAGCGATTTCTGCGTTCTGCCGCACCTGGTCGGGGCCGTGGGAGACCGCGGTCAGGCCCGCCGACTCGATGAAGCCGACGTAGTTGGGCGGGACCGCCATCAGCACATCGTGACCTCTGCGTTGCAGTTCCCGGGCGATGGCGGCGCACGGCTCGATATCGCCGCGAGTTCCCAGCGTTGCCAGCACGAATCTCATTGCGGGAGGCCGATTTTCGATGCGGGGCGTGTCAATCCCATGGTCACGGCGCGCTTCCCGCGGAATGGCGTCCGGTGATGGCTCTGAAATAGTCGATCGTTCGCTCGATCCCCTCCTCGAACGGGACGTGTGGGCGCCAGCCGAGCCTGGACTCGGCGAGGTTGATGTCCGGCTTGCGCCTCCTCGGGTCATCCGGGGGCAGCGGCTTGAACACGGTCGCCGAGGTCGATCCGGTCAACTCCCTGATGATGCTGGCGGTTTCGAGGACGGTGAGTTCGGCCGGGCTGCCGAGGTTGACGGGCCCGGTGAAGGAGGGTTCGCTCACCGCCATCTTCACGAGCCCGTCGACGAGATCGTCGACGTAGCAAAAGGACCGTGTCTGGCTGCCGTCCCCGAAGATGGTGATCGGGTCGCCTCGCAGCGCCTGGACGATAAACGTCGAGATGATCCGCCCGTCCTCGACATCCATCACCGGACCGTAGGTGTTGAAGATGCGGACGACCTTGATGGGGACGCCGTAGCGGCGCGCGTACTCGAGCATCAGCGTCTCGGCGACCCGCTTGCCCTCTTCGTAACACCCGCGCGCGCCGAAGCAATTGACGTTGCCCCAGTAGCTTTCGGTCTGCGGATGGATCGCCGGGTCCCCATACACCTCGCTGGTGGACGCCTGCAGCATGGTCGCCCCCGATTCGCGCGCCAGCTCCAGAAGGTTCCTGGTCCCGACGTAGTTGGTGTCCAGCGTGGACAAGGGATCCCGCTGGTAGGCCCGGGGCGATCCGGGGCAGGCCATGTTGAAGATGACGTCCAGCGGGCCCGAGACGGCCGAGCCGACCGGCCGGGTGATGTCGTGCTCGAGGAAGCTGAAGCCCGGACCGCTAGCGAGCCGCTGCACGTTCGCGCGGCTGCCGGTGCAGAAATTGTCCAGCCCGACGACCTCCATGCCGTTGCGGCGGAGCCGATCGCAGAGGTGAAACCCCAGGAAGCCGGCGGCGCCGGCAACCAGGGCTCTCACCTTGTCTTCTCCTTAGTGCCGTTCGGTTGTCGACACGACGTAGCCTCGCATGGCCGGCCGGGGGGGCCGCAAGACGGCCGCCGAAACGGTGACTCCGCCCCCGGCTTCTGGCCCGGTCAACGCACCCAAGCCCTACCATTGATGAGCGGGGGCCACCGCTTGCCGAGCCTCCAGGTCATTGAGGCGCTGAATCGAGGAGAAGTGTCCGTGCAACTGTCGCTCACACCCCTGTCCGTCACGAGAAGGCTGTTTATCGCCGTGTCGTTCGTGATCGCGTTCGTTGCTTCGGCGTCGCTGCCGGCCACACTCGCTGCGGCTCATGCCGACCCGATCGGTTTCCCGCCGGACTGGCCCAACTACGAAATGCAGACCGAACAGACGATGTGCAACGCCATGGCACAGGGCTGGTCACGCGCCCAGATCGTCGGCGCGATGCAACAGGCGAACAATCAGAGCATTACGGGGCTGACCCCGCAGCAGGCCGCCAAGCGCGCCAACATGTGGGTCGACCTTGGCCGGATCAAGTACTGCCCAGGCGCCGTCGCCAGCTAGCAGAGCGCGGCGGAAAACCACCCGCTGGCCACCAGGGCTATCACGAGCGCGGCGGTGGCGTGCCCCGTCGACGCCGCGACGACGACTCCGGTGATCGCTGCGATGAGGGCCATGACCACGACCAGGGCCAGCAGTATCCGATGTGAATGCACCGCTCCGTTAGCGCGCGGTGCAACGACTACGTACTTGCTCGAGCCGTGGGGTGCGGCCATGGAAGCTCCCATCGCGTTTGTGACCTCGGATACAAAGAAAGCACAAATGTGCTGTGCATCACAACAGGGCGCGATGAAGTGGCTCGACTTTTAGCCGTTCGTTAACCGTCCGGATCGGGCGCCCACCTTGGTGGGCGCACCTCCGGCTGGCGTGTCGACCGTGCCGCCGCCAATGCCGCGGTGCGCTCGCCGTTGATCGTTGTCAGCGGCGGGGGCTGGCCCTTGCGCAGCGTCGCGATCAGTTCTCGGTACGGGCCAATGAGGTAGACGGTGTCACCGGCTTTCAGGCGGGCGTCGCGGCGCGGGCGCAATCTGACCGGCCCTTCCGGCCGGGTGATCGCGATGACGCGGGTCTGAGTAGACAGATCGACCATCCGCAGCCCGTCGAGCTCGCTGCCCGCCGCCACCAGCATCCCGCCGACCATGAAGGAGCGCTGGCCCACCCAGAATGTGCCGAGCACATGCAAGCCCATCGCCGCGCCGATGAACCACGGCGCCGCCAGGTCGACGATCGACCGCACGTTCTCGAAACCGAACCGTCGGTGCACCGCGGTGCCCAGCGCGCGGCCTTGAACGCGCATGACGATGGGCACCTTCGTGTTGGATCCCAGCATTTCGAGCAGCACGATCCCGGCTTCGATGTTTTTCATGTCGTCCTGGGTCACCAGCGCCACCCCGCGGGCGCGGTCGATGCGCGCCGACTCCAGCGTCTGGCGCATCGTCGGATCCCCGAAGATCACCGGCACATCGAGTTCGGCCACGGTCGGCAGGAAGCGGTTGCTGTCGTCCGGCTCGATGACCAGGACGTCGTATCCGGCCGCCGCGAGATCACTGACGACCCGCACCCCGATCGAACCCAACCCGACGACGACGACGTGGTCGTGCATGTGGCGCGCGCGCCGCAGTCCGGCCGATTGGACGAAGCGGCGCGACAGCAGGAGGTCGGCAAGGAACGCGACAAGGATGGCGGTGACGCTCGCGCCACCGAACATCAACAAGACGGCGAAGAGCCGCAGGGACGTGGATTGCTGGGCGAAACTGAAGTCGCCGTAGCCCACCGTCGTGATCGTCTCGGAGGCGAAGTACAGGGCGTCGATCCACGACATTTTGGGGTTGTGATAGGCGAAGCGCACCACGGCCGTCGAGCCAAGAGTGAGAAGCAGCGCGAACGCCAGCGAGGGGAAGAGCATGGGGTTCACTTCGTCTCGGATGGCGCGCGCCGCGTCGATGACCCGCCGTACCGGGGAGTGGCGAGCGCGCGTCGCGGCCGGGGAGGCAAGGTGATTCCGCGGGCCTCCAATTCGTCCTTCACGCCGATCATCGACGTCCAGTCGCCGGCGTAGACCCGCAGATCTCGTCCGGGGCATGGCACCACCTCACCGGGAGCGGGCGAATTCTTGCCGTGAACCACCGCGACCGGTGCCAGGTCGGCGTAGATCTCCCGGAGCGTCGCGCTGTAAGGCGCCTCGGATCCCCAGACCACGAATTCGATACCGGCCGTGTCGAACTGGTGCGCGTTTCGCGACAACACGGCCTCGACGATCGAGGGTGCCGCGAGGTCGGCGACGTCCAAGATCGCGCCGGGACCGTTGACGGCAACCACCGCTTCGCGCAGTACGTCGTTGGCCAACCGGGCCACCACCCGCACGTTCGGGCTGAACTCTCTTGCCAGCAAAGCGGTTTCGAGGTTCACTGCGTCATTGGGGCCCGCGCACACGACGGCACGTGCGCGATGCACCCCGGCCCCGAGGAGGTCGGCGGCGGTGTTGATCTTGATGATTCGCGCGCCCGCGCCTCTCAGCTCCTCGGCGATCGTCTTCGACAGCGCGTCGTCACCGCTGACGATTATCTCGCGGTGAAATTGAAAGAGCTCGCCCATCGCGCGGGGCTTCGTTCGATTCTTACGCGCGTCGATCGCCACGGCTGGTCGCCGGACGGCCGCCGTTTGTGTTGCGTGGCATGACTACTCCTTCTTCTGCTGCAGCTGCGTGGTACAGATGACTATCGGCCAACGCGCAGGGAAGTGCCACCGGAAGCCAGCCGCCGTGCATCGGAGCCCTGGTCTTTCTGTGACGCAACAGGTTCGACTCGCGGTGGTGACGCGGCCGAAATGGTCGAGGCGTAGAAAGCGCTCGCACGCCAGTGCCGACGATCAAGCTAAGGAGCGTTGCGTGTCCGATAAGACGCCCGACGATATTTTCAAACTCGCCAAGGATGAGAACATCGAGTACGTCGACGTCCGCTTCTGTGACTTGCCTGGCACCATGCAGCACTTCACAATTCCCATCTACGCCTTCGATGAAAGCGTCTTCGAGGAAGGCCTGGCCTTCGACGGTTCCTCGATCCGCGGGTTCCAATCGATCCACGAGTCCGACATGGTGCTGCTGCCCGATCCGGAGACCGCGACCATCGACCCGTTCCGGGCTCGCAAGACGCTGAACGTGAACTTCTTCGTGCACGACCCGTTCACCCTCGAGGTGTACTCGCGCGACCCGCGCAACATCGCCCGCAAGGCAGAGAACTATCTGATCAGTTCCGGCATCGCGGACACCGCCTATTTCGGTCCGGAGGCCGAGTTCTACATATTCGACTCGGTCAGCTTCGACTCGAGCACCAACGAATCGTTCTACAAGGTCGACGCGGCATCCGGGTGGTGGAACACCGGAGAGGACGCCGAGCCGGATGGGAGCCCCAACCTCGGCTACAAGGTCCGCCCCAAGGGCGGGTACTTTCCGGTGGCCCCCACCGATCACTACGTCGATCTGCGCGACGAGATCCTCACCCACCTCACCAACGCCGGTTACTCCCTGGAGAAGGGCCACCATGAAGTCGGCAGCGGCGGCCAGGCCGAGATCAACTACAAGTTCAATACGTTGCTGCACGCGGCCGACGACCACCAGATGTACAAGTACATCGTCAAGCAGACCGCGTGGCAGGCTGGGAAGACCGTCACGTTCATGCCCAAGCCGTTGTTCGGCGACAACGGTTCCGGTATGCACTGCCACCAGTCGCTGTGGAAGGACGGCGTGCCGCTGATGTACGACCCGACGGGATACGCCGGCCTGTCCGACACCGCGCGGCACTACATCGGCGGCTTGCTGTACCACGCCCCGTCGTTGCTGGCCTTCACCAACCCGACCGTCAACTCCTACAAGCGTCTGGTTCCCGGCTTCGAAGCGCCGATCAATCTGGTCTACAGCCAACGCAATCGGTCGGCGTGTGTGCGCATCCCGATCACCGGTAACAATCCGAAGACCAAGCGGCTGGAATTCCGTTGCCCCGACTCGTCGGGCAACCCGTACCTGTCCTTCGCGGCCCAGTTGATGGCCGGGTTGGACGGCATCAAGAACAAGATCGAGCCGCCTCCGCCGGTCGACAAGGACCTCTACGAGCTGCCGCCGGAGGAGGCCGCGGAGATCCCGCAGGCCCCCACGCAGTTGTCCGCGGTCATCGACCGTCTGGAGGAAGACAGCGAATACCTGACCGAGGGCGGGGTCTTCACCCCCGACGTCATCGCGACGTGGATCAACTACAAGCGCACCTACGAGATCGCGCCGTTCAACCTCCGGCCGACCCCGTACGAATTCGCCCTCTACTACGACGTATGAGGTAGTTCGCTCCCAGCGCAGTTAACGTCGCCGGCGCCCCGGGTACCCATCCGGGCATGGGGTGGGTGCAAGCACATGCGGTCGCAATCTTCTCGGCGTTGCTGTCCGCGTTCTGGGCCGCGGTCGGGATCGTCGTCCGGCAACGCGCCGCTCAGGACGTTCCGGCCGATGACGGCATGTCGGGAACGATGGTCACCACGCTGGCCCGCAGACCGTTGTGGTGGGCGGGCACGGTCGGAGCGGTCGCCGGTTACGTATTTCAAGCCGTGGCGTTGGCTCACGGATCCCTGCTTCTGATCCAGCCGCTACTGGTTTCGTCGCTGCTGTTCGCGCTGCCGATGAGCGCACGACTCTGCCACCAACGGATCAGCGCGGCGCAATGGGGCTGGGCGACGCTGCTGACGGCCGCCTTGGCGGTCTTCGTGCTTGTCGGCCAGCCCCGCGAGGGCCACAACCGCCCCGCGGTACCGGCGTGGACGCTCGCGTTGTCGGTGACGGTGCCGTTGCTGGTTGTCTGCGTCATCGCCGCGAGCCGCGCGGTCGGTCGTGCGCGGGCGATGTTGCTGGGCGTCGCTGTGGCGGTCCTGCTCGGCATGATCGCCGTCTTGACGAAGATCTGCACGCACCGCTATGCCGTCGGCGGCTGGCACGCTCTCCTGAGCGTCCCCGCTCCCTACCTGCTGGTCGGCCTGGCCGTCGCCGTGACGGTGGTGCAGAACTCGGCGTTCCACGCCGGGGCGTTGCAGGCGTCGGTGCCGATCATGTTGGTGGGGGAGCCCGTTGTCGCGGTCCTGGTCGGCATCGCGGTGCTGGGTGAACACCTGGCGGTGGGGCGTTCGACGGCGCTGGAGCTGCCGGTTGCGGTCGGGGCGATGGTGGCCAGTGCCGTCGCCCTGAGCCGTAGCCAGGCGATCGAGTCGCAGCGCCGTCCGGCGCAGACCTCAACGGCGGACGGGAACAGGGCCTACGAGTCCTGCGCGGTTTCCAGCAGTCGCAGCGGGTGCAGACCGTCGACCGCGCCGACGAACGGCGGGTGGATGCTGTAGCCCAGCATGCGGCGAATGTCGTCGGAGACCGTCCGGGCGATGTCGCGCGATATCGACAACGTGAAGGCTTCCATCGGCCGCAGCCACGGCTGGCAGTACTGGGCGGTGACGGCGAGGCGGCCGCGGTCGGTGCTGTTGGCGCCCCCGCCGTGCCACAGGGTCCCGACGAAGAAGACGCACGACCCGGCGGGCATCACGATGGGCACGGCCGCATCGTCGGCGCCGGGCCTGCGCTTGCCCCACCGGTGGCTGCCCGGGTAGAGCACCGTGGCGCCGTTGTCGGCGGTGAAGTCGTCGATGGCCCAGATCGTGGCCGCCGCCAACGGTTCTCGTGGACGCGGAACCGGATAGAAGCCGTCGTCGTGGTGGGCCAGCTGCGCGGCCTCGCCGGGCTGAATGTTGATGGCCTGCAACGCCGAAAGCAGGTAGTTCGGCATCAGCAGCCGATCGAGCACCGCAAGCACGCGGGGGTTGTCGACCAGCCCGTCGCAGACCCGCGTTCGGCTCAGCAGGCTGTAGATGCGCTGGGTGCGCCGGCCCTCGAAGGAGTTGCGTCCCGTGTGGGCGAGCCACGGGCGCACGACCTCACGGATCTGCCGGCATTGCTCGCCGGTGAGCAGGTTCTCCCAGACGACGTAGCCGTCGCGGTCGAGGGCCGCCATGTCCGCGTCGACGACGACGCGGTCCACCGACTGTCCGCCGCTCGGCGTCCGCCGGTAGCGCTGCGCCAGGTCGCCCCTGAGGTCTTCCAGTGTGGTGACGGGCTCGTCGTCGATGTTCATTGGCACTCGTCCTTCATCCCGCACCCACACTAAGCCGAGTTCGCCTCAACTCACACCGAATCGCGGGGGACGCACCCGACAAGACAACGCCGACTTTGTGTACCAGGATGAAGCGGTGCGGATGCTTCTCGTGCTGGCGAGCTTCGCGGCCCTCGTCGGCGTCGCCGCTCCGGCGCAGGCCGATCCGGCCGGCAACAACGGGCCGGGTCCCGATGCGAGTTTCCTTGCGGCGCTCGATCAGGCGGGTGTTCCCGTCAAAAGTGGGCCGGTCGCGATCGGGGTCGCCAAAAAGGCCTGCCAACTGATGGACCAGGGCCACTCGCAGGCCGACGTCATCCAAAGCATGTCGGCGAGCAACCCGGGATTCTCCGTGGACGACGCAACCAAGTTCACGGTCAGCGCGGTGGCCGCCTACTGCCCCCAGCACCTCGGGGAACCGACCACCGAGCCACCGCCAGGTCCCACTCTGCCGCCGACGGGCATGTGGCCCATGTTTCCCTGGCCGACGCCGGGCGCCGCGTAAAGCACGGGACCCGTCCAGGAAGATCGAACGATGTGGTCTGACTGGTGGATGATTCTGATCGGCCTGGTCAGCGCGTTTGCGGTGATCTGGGTGATCCTCGCCATCACCTTCTGGCTGATGAAACCCCAGGCCAACATGCAGGACCTGGTGCGCCTGCTGCCCGACGTGCTTCGGCTGTTGAAACGCCTCGCCGCCGACCCCGAACTGCCGCGACGGATCCGGATCGCGTTGGTCGCGCTCATCGCCTTTGTCGTGTCGCCCATCGACCTGATCCCCGATGCCATCCCGGTCATCGGATTCGCCGACGACGTGATCATCGTCGGGCTGGTGCTGCGCTGGATCAGCCGCACGGCGGGATCCGAGGCGCTCGCCAAGCACTGGCCCGGCACACCCGACGGGCTTGCCACCTTGTGCAAGCTGTGCGGGCTGCCCGATCCCGCGCTGGAGTGACGGCCGCGGCACCGATCGCGCGGGTGTACCCATAGGCTGACCGACCATGGCAATCGACCGAGCCGCTCTACTGGCGGGCAGCATCCGACTCACTTCCGGCATCTGGTTCCTCGTCGACCCCCTGAGCGCGAACCGGTTCTGGGGAGACCCTGGTGACCCGGCTCCGACGGCGCGGCTGTTGTTGCGCTCCATGGGATATCGCGACGCTTTGATCGGCGGCATGCTCGCGGCGGCGGCGCTGCGCGGCAAGAACACCCGCGGCTGGTTCCTGGCGTCCGGCGGTGCGGACGCGGCGGACCTGCTCGGCGGTATCAGCGTCCACGACGAGCTGAAGCCCTCGCAACGGATCATCGGTCTCGGCGGCGCGGTCGTCGGCATCGGCGTCGGGCTGTGGGGTGCGGCGCGTCGTACCACCGGGGTCGAGCGGGGAGCCGGTCGCGGGGGCGAGCTGAATGCGGTTGACTGAGCACCATGGGTCTAGGCGTGCTGACATTCGTGACGGACGAGGGCATCGATCCGGTGGCGCTCGGACAGGCGCTCGAGCAGCGTGGGTTCGAATCGCTGTTTCTCGCTGAGCATTCGCACATTCCGGCCGGGGACGTAACACCCTATCCGGCGGGCGGGCCGATCCCGCCGAAGTACTACCGCACCCTGGATCCGTTCGTGGCGTTGACCGCGGCGGCGGTCGTCACCGAACGGCTCGTCCTGGGTACCGGCATCGCACTTGTTCCGCAGCGCGATCCGATCCACACGGCCAAGGAGGTGGCGTCACTGGACCTGTTGTCGCAGGGACGGTTTCGGTTCGGTGTCGGCGTGGGCTGGTTGCGCGAAGAGATCGCCAACCATGGCGTCGATCCCGCGGTTCGCGGCCGGGTCGTCGACGAGCGGATCGACGCGATGATCGAGATCTGGACGCACGAAACGGCCGGGTTTCACGGCAAATTCGTGAACTTCGATCCGATCTACAGTTGGCCCAAACCGGTACAGAAGCCCTATCCGCCGCTGTACTTCGGCGGCGGGCCCGCCGGGTTCAAACGCATCGCCCGGCTGCACGCCGGTTGGCTGTCGATGACACCGTCCGCGGAGGTGCTGGCCCCGCAACTTCAGCGGCTGCGCGATGTCGCCGGCCAAGACGTGCCGGTGATCAGCTTCCACGGCGGCGCGCCGACGGCCAACGAGCTGGAGGGCTACCTCGCCCTCGGGGTGGAGCACCTGCTGGTGGAGCTGCCGACCGAGCCTCGCGACCAGACCCTCCGCCGCCTCGATGCGCTCCAGGGCGAGGCCGCAAAGCTGACGTAAGCCTAAGTGCCGCAGAACGTTTGGTACTTGCCGAAGTCCTCCGGGGCCGGGCTGGCGTAGCGCTCCAGGCCCGGCCGCTCGTCGAAGGGCGCGGTCACCGCGGCGAGGAGCTGCTCGACGGGGCCCAGCTCGCCGGCCGTCGCGGCGGCCAGGGCCTCCTCGACCAGGTGGTTGCGGGGAATGTAGACCGGGTTGGCCCGATCCATGACGTCCGCGTCGGGGCGCAGGCTCTGCCAGCGCGACAGCCAGGCGTCGAACCCGGCGAGGTCGATGAACAATCCGCGCGCGGGTTCGGCATTGCCGCGTGCCGCCCGGCCGAGGTGGCGGAAGAACGAGGTGTAGTCGACGTGGCTGTCCTTCAGCAGGGCAAGCAACTCGTCGGCCAGCGCCGTGCAGTCCCGAGCTTCGATGTCGGCCGGTAAACCGAGTTTGGCACGCATGCCGGACGACCACACGGCGTCGTACTCGCGCTGGAAGACGCCGAACGATGCCTCCGCAAGCGCGACTGCCTCCTCGATGTCATCGGAGAGCAGGGGGAGCAGCGTCTCGGCGAAACGAGCGAGGTTCCAGCCCGCGACCAGGGGCTGGTTGCCGTAGGCGTAGCGCCCCCAGGAGTCGATCGAACTGAAGACCGTGTCGGGGTCGTAGGCCTCCATGAAGGCGCACGGTCCGTAGTCGATCGTCTCGCCGGAGATCGTCATGTTGTCGGTGTTCATCACCCCGTGCACGAATCCGATCAGCATCCAGCGCGCGATCAGCGATGCCTGCACCGCGACCACGCCTTCGAACAGCGCGAGGTAGGGGCGTTCGGCCTGTGCGGCGCCGGGATGGTGGCGAGTGATCGCATGGTCGGCGAGGCGCCGCAGCAATTCGCCGTCGCCGGAGGACGCTGCGTACTGGAAGCTGCCCACCCGCAGATGGCTGCTGGCCACCCGGGTCAGCACTGCCCCCGGCAGTTCCGCTTCGCGCAGCACCGGGCGGCCGGTGCCCACCACGGCCAGCGATCGTGTCGTCGGCACTGAAAGCGCGTGCATCGCTTCGCTGACGATGTACTCGCGCAGCATGGGACCCACCGCCGCCAGCCCGTCGCCGCCGCGCGCGAACGGCGTCGGTCCGGAGCCTTTGAGGTGGATGTCGCGCAGACGGCCCTCGGCGTCGTCGAGCTCGCCGAGCAGCAGCGCGCGTCCGTCGCCCAATCGCGGGACGAAGCCGCCGAACTGATGCCCCGCGTAGGCCTGCGCCACCGGAACGGCGCCGCTGGGCACCAGGTCGCCGACCAGGAAGCGCAGTCCGTCGGGACTTTGCAGCCAGTCGGCGTCCAGGCCGAGCTCCGCCGCAAGCCCGTCGTTGAACGTCAGCAGCCTCGGCTCGACAGGGGCCTTAGCCTGCCAGCGCATGGCCATCTCCGGCAGCTCACGGAAGAACCGGTCTTGCAGGGCAACGGTCATATCCGGAGCGATACTCACCTCGTCGAGCCTACGGAAAGTTCGGCGTTGCAGGCCTAGCCGACGCCGATGGCCTGCTTGATCACATCGCGGGCGCGGTCGAGCATCGACGCGAACGGCCCCAAGGCGAAATTCAGTTTCGCCGACTCGACGCCCGGGTGCGGGCGGGTCGGTGCGATGGCCTCGGCCGCTCGCACAGCCGCGCCCATGCGCTTGAGATCGTCCTCGTCGACTTTCCGGAGCAACACGGGGAATTCGTCTTCTTCCTCGTGCCGCGCGTGTTCGAGCACGGCGTCGCGCAGCTTGGTGACGGCGTCGACGAACTGCTGCGAGGCGATATCGAGGTCCTCGATCTGCGACAGCAACTCCTTGGCTTCGTGCTCTTCTTTGAGCCGGGCGTCGACGATGGCGTCCCCGTCATCGGTCTCGCGGCGCACCCGCGGGTGCACCACCATCTCTTCGGCCGTCTCGTGGACGGCGAGCAGTTGACGCAACTCGACGAACGGCTTCTCCCGCGCCTGCGGGTCGGACGCGTGCAGGACTTCGTCGAACATGTCCTCGATGAGGTTGTGTTGCGCCTTCAGGAAAGCGACGACCTCGTCGGGCGATTGCACAATCATGTCAGCCATCGCCGATACCTCCAGTGTTCGGGCAGTTGGTAATTCGCACCATGGGCTGTGTGCGGCTCGTCGAGGCGTACCCGCTGTACAAGCCGCTAAACGACGCCGGCGCGGCCACCTCGAACCAGTGGCCAAAGCGATCTGGATCACACCCGGACTCCGATGTTATGTGTGCCCGCCCGAATGGGTAGCCGACCGAAAGGCGCTTTCGTGCCGATCCAGACAATCAACGCAGGAGGCGAGTTTTTCAATGACTTCATCGGACAAGACGACGGTTTTGGCGCAGCTGCGCGCTTTGCACCAGCTGACCAACACCGAGATCCAGGTTGCCGAAACCCGCATCGCACAGGCGCGTACCGAGGCCGTCGAGCGTGAACTGACGCAGAACGCGTCGAACGCACGTGATCGGTCCGAGGCGATCGAGAAGGCGATCCGCGGGCTGGGCGGTGTCCCCGACATCGTCGGCCCGTTCCTGGGACGCGCCGCGGCGGCGGTCAAGGCGCTGACCGAACAGGCGCAGCCGTTCGACGAGGCGCTGCTGGGCGACCTGGCGCTGGAGGATCAACTGCTCGACCGCGCCCGCTACCTCAAGGCGCTGGCCGTGGCCGCCGAGCGCATCCTCGGCGAGGACGGTCGTCAACCAGTCGACGGTCGCCGAGTGAGCGGTGATCAGCCGGGTGGCCAAGCTCTCCACCTCGGGCAGTTCGGCGGCCACGGCCAGCGCCTTGAGGTAGCGGGCGCGGTCGAGCAGTTGATCCTCCAGCGCCAGGTCGCCCAGCAG
>NZ_LZJM01000276.1:0-34313 GCF_001667665.1 Mycobacterium sp. E342 | reverse complement strand
CGGGAAAACAGCAGCGCCACGGGCCGTCCGGGGCCGGCGCCCTCCGCGGCCAGCAGGTGCGCCAACCGGTTCGCCGCCTCGTCCAGCTCCCGGTAGGTCATGGACACGCCGGTCCAGCTGATCGCCACCGCGTCCGGGCGGTGCGCGACCTGCGCGGCGAACAGGTCCACGATCGACGCCGGTGCGGGCTCCTGCCGGGTCAGCGCCGCCCGGTTGCCGATGGCGTCCAGCCGGGCGTGTTCGGGCCCGTCGAGCAGGTCGACCGAGGAAAGCCGCCTGGCCGGGTCGGTGGTCATGGCCACCAGCACCCGCTCCAGCCGGTCGGTCAGCGCCCCGATGGTGCGCCGGTCGAACACGTCCGCGTCGTACTCCACGCGGAGGCCGAGCCGGTCGCCGGACAGGGCGGCTTGCATCGTCAGCGGGTAGTGGTTGCGTTCGAAGACGTCGAAGTCGGTGATGGACAGCTCGTGGTTGACCGCCATCGCGGAGGTCTCCAGCGGGTAGTTCTCGTAGGCGAACAGCGTGTCGAACAGCTTCTCGTGGCCGGTCATCCGGTGGATTTCGCTGAGCGACAGGTGCTCGTGGTCGAGGGTGTCGGTGTGCGCGCCCTGCAGCTGGTCCAGCAGGTCCGCGGTGGTTGTTGCCGGGGTGATGCGCGCGCGCACCGGGATCGTGTTGATCAGCAGGCCCACCATCGACTCGGCCCCGGGCACCTCGGCCGGCCGGCCCGAGACCGTGGTGCCAAACGCGACGTCGTGGTTGCCCGTCAGCCAGATGAGCAGCTGCGCCCACGCGGCTTGCAGCACGGTGCTGACCGTGGTCTGGCGGGAGCGGGCCAGCTCGGCGATCGCCAGGGTGGTTTCGGCCGAGACCGCGAACGTCTCGAGGCCCCGGGCGCCGGGCTCCATGTGGTGCGGCGGCGCGACGAGCGTCGGGGTGTCGAAGCCGGCGAGCACCTCGCCCCACGCGGACCGCGCGGCGTCCAGGTCGCGTTCGGCCAGCCACCTGACGAATCGGCGATACGGCGCCGGCGGGGCCAACCGCTGCCCGGTGAGGCCGGCGAAGGTCTCGTTCACCAGGATCGGCACCGACCAGCCGTCCAGCACGATGTGGTGAATGGTGAGCACCAGCCGGTGCCGATTCGCCGCGGTGCGGATCATGGCGACCCGGAAGGCGGGTTGATGGGCCACGTCGTAGACCGCGGCGCGTTCGGCGGCGCACAGTTCCCGGAGGCGGTCGTCCTGGCCCTCGCCTTCGCCCTCGCCTGCGTCGAGCTCGACGTACCGCCACGCCACCACCGGATTTGCGGGAACGATCTGCACCGGTTCGTCGGGCCGGTCCCAGAACCGCGCGACCAGGTGCGGATGCCGGTTCACCACGGTCTGCACGGCATCGCGCAGCCGGTCACGATCGAGCGGGCCGACGATGCCGATGTCCAGCTGCACCACATACAGGTCGCCGGAATCCTGGCCGCCGCCCCGCGTGGTGGTGGCGTGGAAGAGCAGCCCCTGCTGCAGCGGTGTCAGCGGTAGCACGTCCGCGATCGGGTCTTGCCGCTCGAGCTCGTCGATCTGCTGCTGGGCCAGCCGGGCCGGCAGGATGTCCGACGGAGTCAGCCCGCCCCCGCCGGATCGCACGTGGGCACAGATGCCGGTCAGCGCCTCGAACCAGAGCCGGCTCAACCGGGTCACCTGCTCGCGGTCCAGCACCGAGGGCGCCCACGTCCAGTTGGCGTGCAGCTGCGGGCCGTCCTCGGTGTCGGCGGTGCCCGCGTTGAGGTCCACGGTGTGCATCAGCGGCATGGGCACCGCCGTGCTGGTGCCGGTCACCGAGGAGCCGTCCCGGGAGATCCGCCACAGCTCGTCGGACAGCTCGGCCGCGGCGCCGCCCGAACGGCCGAGGTAGTTGAAGCCGATCGTCGGGTCGGGGCCGTCCAGGCCGGCCTCGGTGTTCAGGTAGCGCAGCAGCCCGTAGGTCAGCGGGTCGGGCAGGGCCCGGAGCTGTTCCTTGGCCCCCTTGAGCACCGCGCCCAACGCCGGATCACCGGAAAGTACACGCTCCCAAGGCAATTCACTCACCGTCAAGGAAACCGGGTATTTGGTGGTGAACCAGCCGACGGTGCGCGACAGGTCGACCCCGGGCGCGAGCTCCTCGTGGCGGCCATGGCCCTCGACGTCGATGCCGATCGGCGCGGTGCCGCCCAGGAACTCCGCCCAGGCCAGGGCGTAGCCGATCAACAGAATGTCGTTGACGCCGGCATGGAACGCCGCGGGCGCCTCCCCGAGCAGCGTGCGGGTGGTCTCCGCGTCGAGCTGAACCGAGAGGTGCTCGGCGGTCTCATACGTGTCGGTCTCGGGGCGCACGGCCGGCAGCGCGGGCGGGGTCGCCGCTATCCGCCTCCAGTCGTCGGCCCGCTCGACCACCGCCGGGGCGTGCGCATGCTCGCTGAGCAGGGCTGCCCAGCGGGCGAATGACGTCCCACCGGGCGGCACCGCCACCGGCTGGCCGCCGCGATGCTGCACCCACGCGATGTTCAAGTCCTCCAACAGGATTCGCCAGGACACGCCGTCGACGGCCAGGTGGTGGATGATCAGCACCAGTTGGCGGGTGGAGGCGGCCCACAGCGCGCTCAGCATCGCCCCTTGGGCCGGGTTCAGCCGGGACCGCGCCTCGACCACCGCCGCGTCGGACAACGCCGCCACGGTGTGCAGGCAGTCGGCGGCGTCCACCTCACCCGGCTCGGGCACCGTCAGCGACCATGCGTCGTCGACACGCAGCCGCAGCATGGCGTGCCGGTCCAGCACGGCCTGCAACACCGCCAGCACGTCGGCTTCGCCGGTCCCGGCGGGCGCCTCCACGACCATGGTCTGGTTGAACTGGTCGACCGGGCCCTGCACGCCCTGCAACCACCGGATGATCGGGGTTGCGGGCAGTTCGCCGGTGCCCTCGTCGGTCACGCCGTCGTCGCCGTCGGCCGTGCCGACCACGCGGGCCAGCCGGGCGACGGTCTGCTCGACGAAGATGTCGCGCGTCCGGCAGGTCAGGCCGGCGGCGCGGGCCCGCGTCACCACCTGCATCGAGGAGATGCTGTCGCCGCCCAGGTCGAAGAACGAGTCGTCGACGCCCACCCGCTCGACACCGAGCACCTGGGCGAAAATGCCGGCCAGGATCTCCTCGACGGGGTTGCTGGGGGCGCGGTAGCGATCGGCATCGGAGTACTCCGGCGCCGGCAGGGCGCGGACGTCCAGCTTGCCGTTGGCTGTCAGCGGCAGCGCGTCGAGCGCCACCACGGCCGCCGGCACCATGTAGGCGGGCAGCCGGTCGGACAGGGCGGTGCGGAGCTCGGCCGGGTCCGCCGACCCGGTGACGTAGCCGACCAGGCGCTTCTCGCCGGGCCGGTCCTCGCGGGCGACGACGGCCGCCTGCCGCACCCCGCGGAGCTCGGCCAGCGCCGCCTGGATCTCGCCGAGTTCGATGCGGTAGCCGCGGATCTTGACCTGGTCGTCGGCGCGGCCCAGGTACTGCAGCTGCCCGTCGGCGCCCCAGCAGACCAGGTCGCCGGTGCGGTACATCCGTGCCCCCGGCCGGCCGAACGGGCAGGCCACGAACCGCGACGCCGTCAGCGCCGGGCGCCGCCAGTACCCGCGCGCCAGTCCGCCGCCGGCCACGTACAGCTCGCCGATCACCCCGGGGGGCACCGGCCGCAGGGACTCGTCGAGGACGAACAACGCCGCGCCGGCCACCGGAGAGCCGATCGGCACGATCGGGGCACCGGGCGCCAGCGGCGCGCTGATCGCCGCGTACACCGTGGTCTCGGTGGGGCCGTAGGCGTTGATCATCAGGCGGCCGGGCGCCCACCGATCGACCAGGTCCGCCGGGCAGGCCTCGCCGGCCACGACCAGGGCTGCCGACTCCAAGCCCTGCGGGTCCAGCATCGCTGCGGCAGAGGGGGTTTGGCTCAGGACGGTGACGCGTTCCGCGATCAGCAGGGCGTGCAGGTCTTCCGGGGACCGGACCACCGCGTCGGGGACCACCACCAGGCGTCCCCCGCGCAACAGCGCGCCGAAGATCTCCCACACCGACACGTCGAAGCCGTAGGAGTGCCACTGCGACCACACCCCGGCGTCCGCCAGGCTGGCGTTCACCGACGCCATCAGCTGAGTCACGTTGCGGTGACTGACCGCCACGCCCTTGGGCAGCCCGGTCGTCCCCGAGGTGTAGATGAGGTACGCAGTGTCCTCCGCGCTGGGTGCCGGCAGGGCGGTGGCGGGCTGAGTTTCGACGGCGGGATCGTCGACGTCGATGACCGCCACGTCGTGCTCGTCCAGCCGGTGGGCCAGGTCGGCGGTGGTGGCCACCGCCACGGGCGCGGCGTCGGTGAGCATGAAGCCGACGCGGGCCGCCGGGAGGGCGGGGTCGACGGGCAGATAGGCCGCGCCGGTCTTGAGCACGGCCAGGATCGCCACGATCGCCTCGGCCGAACGCGAAAACATCAGCGCCACAACCTCGCCCGGGCCCGCACCCGCGCCGGTCAACGCGTGCGCCAACCGGTTCGACGCCTCGTCCAGCTCCCGATACGTCCACGACCACTGACCGCAACCGAGCGCCGGCGCATCCGGCGTGCGCGCCACCTGCGCGGCGAACGCTTCGGGAATCGATGTCGGCGCGGTAACCGGTGCGGTCAGCACCGCCCGGTTACCGATCTCGTCGAGGCGCGCATGCTCGGCCGCGTCGAGCAGGTCGACCGACGAGACGGAGCGGCCGGGATCCGTGGTCATCGTCGCCAGCACGCGCTGCAGCCGCCCGACGAGTGTCTCGATGCTGTCCGCGTCGAACACGTCGGTGCGGAACTCCACCCGCCCGCCGATTCCGGCGGGCTCGTTCGCCTCGGTCCAGCGCTCGGCCAGCGAGAACGTCAGGTCCATGCGGGCGACCTGGGTGTCCAGCGGCATCGAGGTGATCCGAACGTCGCCCAGCGCCAGTCCGGTCGCGGGGTCATTATCCTGCCCACCGAAGTTCTGCCAGGCCAGCATCACCTGGATCAGCGGGTGATGAGTCAGGCTTCGCGTCGGATTGACCCGCTCCACCAGCACCTCGAACGGCACGTCCTGGTGCTCGAAGGCCTCCAGGCTGCGGGTGCGCACCCGGTCCAACAGCTCGGCGAAGGTGGGATCGCCGCCTAGCTCTTTCAGGTCGACCCGCAGCACCAGGGTGTTGACGAAGAATCCGACCAAGTCGTCGAGCGCGGGGTCGCGGCGTCCGGCGATCGGGAAGCCCACCGCCACATCGCTACTCGCGCCAACCTTGGACAGCAGCACCGCCAGCGCGGCCTGCACCACCATGAAGCTGGTCGCATTGTGCTCGCGGGCCACCGCGGTGACCTGCTGCTGCAAGTCGGCGGGCCAGTCGATCGCCACCGCGGCCCCACGCTGGTCGGCGACCTGCGGGTAGGGCCGGTCGGTGGGCAGCTGCAACCGCTCCGGCATGCCGGCCAGCGTGTCTTCCCAGTAGGCCAGCTGGGATGCGATGCGGCTGTCGCGGTCCTTCAGGTCGCCGAACTGCGCGCGCTGCCACAGCGTGTAATCCACGTATTGGACCGGCAATTCGGGCCACTGGGGGGGCTCCCCCGCGCAGCGGGCGGCGTACGCGACGCCCAGATCGGCGGCCAACGGCCGCAACGACCAACCGTCGGCGGCGATGTGATGGACGACGGCCACCAACACGTGGTCGTCGTCGGCCACGCGGAAAAGCCAGGCCCGCAACGGGATATCGGTGGCCAGGTCGAAGGTCTCGCGGGCCGCGGCCTTGACGGCCTCGTCCAGTCGGCTCGCCGACCAGTCGGCCGCGTCGATGACCCGCCAGCCGAAGTCGGCACGCTCGGCGGGGATGACCACCTGCTGCGGCGTGCCCTCGGGCGCGGCGAACACGGTCCGCAGGCTCTCGTGGCGGGCCACCACGTCGGCCAGCGCCGCCCCGAGCGCCTGCGCGTCGAGCGGGCCGCGCAGGCGCATGGCGGCGGCCATGTTGTAAACCGGTGACGGGCCCTGCAATTGGTCGAGGAACCACAACCGGCTTTGGGCGAACGACAGCGGAACCACCGCCGGCCGCGGACCGGCCACCAGCGGCTCCAGCCGGCCCGCGCCCTCACCGATCCTGGGGGCTAATTGGGCGATGGTGGGCGCTTCGAAGATGGCGCGCACCGACAGGTACTCGTCCAAGTCGCTGTTGACCGCGGCGATCAGGCGCATCGCCAGAATGCTGTCGCCGCCGAGGTCGAAGAACGACTGGTCGATGCCGACCCGTTCGACGCCGAGCACCTGGGAGTAGATGCCGGCCAGGATCTCCTCGACTGCGTTGGTCGGGGCGCGGTACCCGGAGGCGGTGTATTCGGGTGAGGGTAGGGCGCGGGTGTCGAGTTTGCCGTTGAGGGTCACGGGCAGGGCCGGCAGCGCCAAGACCGCGGCCGGCACCATGTAGCCCGGCAGCCGCTCGGCCAGCGCGGCACGCAGCTCGGCGGGGTCGGCCGCCCCGGTGATGTAGCCCACCAGGCGTTTGTCGGCGGGGCGGTCCTCCCGGACAATGACGACGGCCTCGTCGACGCCGGCGAGTTCGGCCAGGGCCGAACGGATTTCGCCGACCTCGATGCGGTAGCCGCGGATCTTGACCTGGTCATCGGCACGCCCGACATAGTGCAGCTGCCCATCAGCACCCCAGCGCACCAGGTCCCCGGTGCGATACATCCGCTGACCGGGCTGGCCGAAGGGACACGCCACGAACCGCGACGCGCTCAATCCGGCCCGGCGCACGTACCCGTAACCGACGCCGCGCCCGGCCACATACAACTCCCCGGTGACCCCGACCGGCACCGGGCGCAGCCAGGCGTCCAGCACGAACAACGCCGCCCCGGGCACCGCCGCACCGATCGGCGGCGGACCGGACTTGGCCGCCAGCGGTGCACTGGCCGAGGCGAAGATAGTGCTCTCGGTCGGCCCGTAGACGTTGATCATCGTCCGCCCCGGCGCCCAACGGTCCACCAGCTCGGGCGGCACCGGCTCGGCCCCGATCACCAGCGCGGTGCCGTCCAGGCCCTGCGGCGAGAGCATCCGCACCGCGGCCGGGGTCTGACTCAGCACCGTCACCTGCTCGGCGACCAGCAGGGCGTGGAAGTCCTTGGGCGAGCGGGCCACCGCATCCGGGACCACCACCAGCCGGCCGCCATGCAGCAGCGCGCCCCAGATCTCCCAGACCGAGAAATCGAAGGCATACGAATGGAACTGGGTCCACACCTGCCCGGGTGACAACGCCACCCCGACTTGCGGAGCGTCGAACAACCGGGTCACGTTGGCGTGGCTGACCGCCACCGCCTTGGGCACCCCGGTGGTGCCCGAGGTGTAAATGATGTGCGCCACGTCCTCGGGGTCGGGCGACGGGGGCGCCGTGGCGGGCTGGGCGGCCACCGCGGGGCTGTGCACGTCGATGACCGGCAACACATAACCGGCCAACTTCTCAGCCAGCGCGGCCGTGGTCACCGCGGCGACCGGCGCGGTGTCGGTGAGCATGAACTCGATGCGCGCCGTGGGCAACGCCGGGTCGATCGGCAGGTACGCCGCGCCGGTCTTGAGCACACCCAGCACGGCCACGATCGCCTCGGCCGACCGCGAGAACAGCAGTGCCACCGAGTCCCCCGGACCAGCGCCGCGGCGAATCAGCATATGCGCCAACCGGTTCGACGCCTCATCCAACTCCCGATACGTCAACGACCGGCCCTCGAAGCTCACCGCCGGAGCCTTCGGCGTACGGGTCACCTGCGCGGCGAACAGCACCGGGATCGATGCCGGCGCCCACGGCTGGGTCAGGACCGTGCGGTTGCCGATCTCGTCCAGCTTGTCGCGTTCGCGGGCATCGAGCACACCGATCGATGACAACGGACGCGCCGGGTCGCTGGTCATGGCGACCAGCAACCGCTGCATCCGTTCGAGCAGCGTTGCGATGTGTGCCGCGTCGAAGACGTCCGTGTCGTATTCGGCCTGTAGACGCATTTCGGGCCCGGGCTGCGCCTGCATCGTCAGCGGGTAGTGGGTGGATTCCCGGCTGATGATGTCGGCGACGGCCAGCTCGTGGTTGCCCGACAGCGCGCTGGCGTCGATCGGATAGTTCTCGTACACGAACAAGGTGTCGAACAGGTAATCGTGTCCGGCGATCCGGTGGATCTCGTTGAGCGCCAGGTGCTGGTGGTCGAGCGTGTGGTTGTAAGCGCCCTGCAGCTGCTCGAGCAGATCGGCGGTGGTGGTGGTCGCGGTGATGTTCGCCCGCGCCGGCAACGTATTGATCAGCAGGCCCACCATCGTTTCAGCGCCGGCAACCTCGGCGGGCCGGCCCGAAACGGTGGTGCCGAAGACGACATCACTTTGGCCGGTCAAGCCGCACAGCAGTTGCGCGAAGGCGGCCTGCAGGACTGTGTTGACGGTGACGTGGCACGACCGCGCCAAGTCAGTGATGGCCTGGGTGAGATCGGGCGGCAGGGCGAACAACTCGACGCCTTGCTGCCCAAGCTTGACCCGGTCCTGCGGACCGACCAGGGTCGGGCTGTCAAAGCCGGCGAGCACCTCGGCCCAGGCGGCGCGGGCTGCATCGAGGTCTCGTTGGGTCAACCAGCTGACGAAGTTGCGGTAGGGCGCCGTCGCCGGTAGCCGGTGGCCGTAATAGCCGGCGAAGATCTCTCCTAGCAGGATCGGCACCGACCAGCCGTCGAGCACGATGTGGTGATTGGTCAGCACCAGCCGATGCCGGTCGGATGCGGTACGGATCAATGCCACCCGGAAGACGGGGTCCTTGGCAAGGTCGCCGCAGACCGCCACGCGCTCGGCGGCGCACAGCCGCTCGACACGCTCGTCGACGTCGGGCTCACCGGCGAGCCCGACGTGCTGCCAGGACACCTCCGGGTCAGCCGGGATGATCTGGACCGGCTCGTTGTACCGGTCACAGAATCGGGCCACCACATTCGGGTGCCGGGCGATCATCGTGTGCACCGCATCGCGCAGCCGGTCGGGGTCGAGCGGGCCGCGGATGCTGATGTCCAGCTGTCCGGCGTAGAGATCGACGCTCGCCTGCGCGGTATTGGCGTGGAAGAGCAGTCCCTGCTGGACCGGGGTCAGGGGGAGCACATCGGAGATGTGGTGTTGCCGCGCAAGCTGATCGAGCTGCTCCTGGCTGAGACGTGCGGGGGCAATGTCGGATGGCGTCAACCCGCCGCCGCCGGAGCGCACGTGGGCACAGATGCCGGCGAGGGCCTCGAACCACAGCCGGCTCAGCCGGGTGATTTGCCTATCTTCCAGCGCCGACGGCGCCCAGGTCCAGTTGGCGTGCAGCCGCGGGCCGGCCTCGGAGTCGACGGTGACCGCGTTGAGCTCGAGGGTGTGCATCAGCGGCATGGATATCGACGCGGCCGCGCGGGTGACCGAGGAGCCGTCCTGCACAGGCCGCCACATCTCGGCGGTCAGATCGGCCGCACTGCCCTGGCGTCCCAGATAGTTGAACCCGATCGTCGGGTCGGAGTTGTCCAGCTCCACCCCGGTGTTCCAATAGCGCAGCAGTCCGTAGGTCAGTGGGTCCGGGAGAGCACGGAGCTGCTCCTTGGCGTCTTTGAGCACCGCACCCAAGGCCGCGCCGCCGGCCACCACCTGCGCCCAGGAAACGCCTGGCACCGCAAGGGAAACCGGGTACTTGGCCGTGAACCAGCCCACGGTGTGGGACAGGTCGACGTCGCGACCCACCTCCTCTTGGCGCCCATGGCCTTCGACGTCGATGCCGATCGCGCCGCGGCTGCCGGAGAACTCCGCACATGCCAACCCGAACGCGATCAGCAGAATGTCTTGTACCCCAGCATGGAACGCCGCCGGCACGTCACCGAGCAGCATGCGGGTGGTCTCGGCATCCAGCTCGACGGAGAGGTGTCCGGCCGTGGCGAAGGTGTCCACCCCGGGGCGCAGCGCGGGCAGGGCCGGCGGCGTCGCCGCCACCTTTGCCCAGGTGTCCGCCTGATCGACGACGTCGGGGTGTTGCGCGTGCTGGGCCAGCTGCGACGACCACCGGGCAAACGAGGTGCCCGCGGCGGGCAACTCGACCGGTTGTCCGGAGTGGTGCTGTGCCCAGGCGATGTTCAAGTCCTGCAACAGGATTCGCCAGGAGACACCGTCGACGGCGAGGTGGTGAACGATCACCGCCAGCTGGCCGGTGGAGCGCGCCCACAGCGCGCTGAGCATCGTCCCGGCGGCCGGGTTCAGCCGCGACCGCGCCTCGACGACCGTCGCGTCGGACAGCTCGTCCACCGCGTGCAGGCACGCGCGGGCATTCACCGAACCCGGGTCGGGAACGGTCAAGGACCAGCCGCCGGCGCCGTCGCGATCGACGCGCAGCCGCAGCATGCCGTGGCGATCCAGCAGGGCCTGCAGCACCGTCACCGCGTCGGTCTCGGTGACGCCGACGGGCGCTTGTACCAGCATGGTCTGGTTGAACTGATCGACTTGGCCGCCAGCGCTTTCCACGTCTTCCAGCCAACGGATGATCGGGGTGGGCACCACCGGCCCGAGGCCCTCGTCGATCACGGCGGTGTCGGCGTCGGCCGCCTCGGTCACGCGGGCCAGTCGGGCCACGGTCTGTTCGGTGAAGATGTCGCGCGTCTTGCACACCAGGCCTGCGGCGCGCGCCTGGGTCACCACCTGCATCGACGAGATGCTGTCACCGCCGAGATCGAAGAAGGAGTCGTCGACGCCGACGCGTTCGACGCCCAGGACCTGGGCGTAGATGCCGGCCAGGATCTCCTCGACCGCGTTGCCTGGGGCGCGGTATTGACTGGCGCTGTACTCGGGTACCGGCAGCGCGCGAGTGTCGAGCTTGCCGTTGGCTGTCAGCGGCAGCGCGTCCAATGCCACCACCGCCGTCGGAATCATGTAGGCCGGCAACCGCTCGGCCAGCCCTGCGCGCAAGTCATCTGATGTTGCGGTGCCGGTGAAGTAGCCGACCAGGCGCTTCTCCCCTGGACGGTCTTCGCGGACGATCACCACGGCATGATCGACGCCGTCGAGACCGGCCAGCACGGACTGGATTTCGCCGAGTTCGATGCGATACCCGCGGATTTTCACCTGTTCGTCCGCCCGCCCGACGTATTGCAATTGCCCGTCGGCACCCCAGCGCACCAGGTCCCCGGTGCGATACATGCGCGCCCCGGGCGACCCGAACGGACAAGCCACAAACCGCGACGCCGTCAAACCGGCGCGGCGCATATATCCGCACGCGACGCCGCGACCCGCCAGGTACAACTCACCGACCACCCCGGCCGCTACCGGCCGCAGCCATCCGTCCAACACAAACATCGCCGCACCCGCGATCGGTGCCCCGATCGGCACCACCCCTGACCCGGGCACCAGCGGCGAACTCATCGACGCGCATACCGTGTTCTCCGTCGGCCCATAGGCGTCGATCATCACGCGCCCCGACGCCGCCCACCGATCCACCACTTCAGCCGGGCAAGCCTCGCCGGCCACCACCAGTGCGGTCGACTCCAACCCGTGCGCCGGCAACATCGCCACCGATGACGGAGTCTGGGTCAACACACTGACCTGTTCCGCGACCAGCAACGCGTGAAAGTCCTCCGGGGAAGCGGCTACCGACTCGGGCACCACCACGAGCCGCCGACCCCGCAACAGCGCACCGAAGATCTCCCACACCGAAAAGTCGAAGGCCGAGGAATGACACTGCGTCCATACCCGCCCCGGTGGCAGCCCTTCATCGAGTGACTCGACCAGCCAAGTGACGTTGTATTGGGGAACGGCAACTCCTTTGGGAGTGCCGGTCGTCCCGGACGTATAGATGACGTAGGCGATGTTCTCTGCGGCCGGCATCGGTAAAGCCGCGCTCGATTGAGCCTGTACGGCGGACTCATAAACATCGACCACCGGCAGTCCCGCCCCATCGAGCCGCGACCGCAGGTCCGCCGTAGTGATGACCGCACTCGGTGCAGCATCTTCGAGCACAAACTCCATCCGCGCCGCCGAGTGCGCCGGATCAACCGGCACATATGCCGCCCCGGTTTTGAGCACTCCCAGCATCGCCACGATCGCCTCGGCGCACCGGGGAAACAGCAGTACCACACATTGCCCCGGCCCCACACCCGCACCCGCACCAACCAGCAAGTGCGCCAACCGGTTCGACGCATCGTCCAGCTCGCGGTAGGTCATCGAGTGGCCGGCGCACACCAGCGCCGCGGCGTCCGGGGTGCGCGCCACCTGATCGGCGAACACCGCCGGGATCGAGTCGGTGGCGGTCGCCGCTCCGGTCAGCGCGGCGCGGTTGCCGAAGTCGTCCAGCCGGGCGTGCTCGGCCTCATCGAGCAGGTCCACCGACGACAACGTTTGTGCAGGGTCGGCGGTCATCGCGAGCAGCACCCGCCGCAACCGTCCGATCAGCGCCGCAATGCTGTCCGCGTCGAAGACGTCGGTGCGGAATTCGACGATCCCGCCGATGCCGGCGGGATCCCCGGCTTCGCTCCAGCGTTCACCCAGTGAGAAGGTCAGGTCCATCCGCGCAGTCTGGATATCCACCGGCATCGGCGTGATCTCGACTTCGCCCAGCGACAGGCCGGCGACCGGGCCGCCGTCTTGCCCGGCGAAGTTCTGCCAGGCCAGCATGACCTGGACCAGGGGGTGGTGGGTCAGGCTTCGGGTCGGGTTGAGCCGCTCGACCAGCACCTCAAACGGCACGTCTTGGTGTTCGTAGGCCGCCAGGCTGCGCTGCCGCACCTGGGACAGCAGGTCGGTGAAGGTGGGGTCGCCGGCGACTTCGACCCGCAGCACCAGAGTGTTGACGAAGAACCCGACCAGGTCGTCGAGCGCGGGGTCGCGCCGCCCGGCGATCGGGAAGCCCACGGCCACATCGGGGCTGGCATTGAGCTTGGAGAGCAGCACCGCCAGAGCGGTTTGAACCACCATGAAGCTGGTCGCGTTGTGCTTGCGGGCCACCTCGCCGACTCGCTGCTGCAACTCGGCCGGCCAGTCGATTTCCACTGTGGCGCCGCGCTGGTCGGCCACCAGCGGGTAGGGCCGATCGGTGGGCAACTGCACCCGGTCGGGCATCCCGGCCAGGGCCTCTTCCCAGTAGGCCAGCTGCGCGGCGATGGGGCTTTCGCGGTCGTCGAGGTCGCCGAACTGCGCGCGTTGCCACAGCGTGTAATCGACGTACTGCACGGCCAATGGCGCCCAGCCTGGGGCGTGCCCGGCGCTGCGACTGGCGTACGCCATGCCCAGGTCGCGCACCAGCGGGGTGATCGACATCCCGTCGGCGGCGATGTGGTGGACCACCGCCACCAACACATGCTCATCGGCGCGGATGCGGAACAGCTTGGCCCGCAATGGGATTTCGGCCGCCAGGTCGAAGGTGTAGTGCGCCGTGTCGCCGATCGCTTCGTCCAGCTGGCCGGTAGACCAGCCGCCGGCGTCGACGATCTCCCACCCCAAGTCGGCCTGGTGGACGGGGGTCACCAGCTGCTGGGGCGTGCCCTCGGGCGCGGTGATCAGGGTGCGCAGGCTCTCGTGGCGGGCCACCACATCGGCCAGCGCCGCGCCCAGCGCGTCGGCGTCGAGTGGCCCGCTCAGCCGCAGGGCCGTCGCCATGTTGTAAACCGGTGACGGGCCTTGCAATTGGTCCAGGAACCACAATCGGTTCTGCGCGAACGACAACGGCACCACCGCGGGCCGCTCGGCGGCCACCAACGGCTCCAGTCCACCCGTGCCCTCACCGATGCGCAGCGCCAGTTGGGCGACGGTGGGCGCCTCGAACACGACGCGCACCGGAATGGCGGCGCCCAGGGTGGTGCTGATGGCGGCGACCAGTCCCATCGCCGAAATGCTGTCGCCGCCGAGTTCGAAGAAGGAGTCGTCGGTGCCGACGCGGTCGACGCCAAGGACCTCGGCGTAGATGGTGGCCAGGATTTCTTCGACTGCGTTTTGCGGGGCGCGATACTCACCGGCGGCGTATTCGGGGGTGGGCAGCGCGCGGATGTCCAGCTTGCCGTTGGCGGTCAGCGGCAAGGCCTGCAGTCCCACGATCGCCGCGGGCACCATGAACGCCGGCAACCGCTGCGCCAGCTGAGCGCGAAGCACAGCGGTATCGGCCTCTCCGGTGACATAACCGACCAGGCGCTTGTCGCCGGGGCGATCCTCGCGGGCCACCACCACCGCCTGACCCACACCCTCGAGTGCGCTCAGCGCCGCCTGGACCTCGCCCAACTCGATGCGATACCCGCGGATCTTGACCTGCTCATCGGCGCGCCCCAGATAACGCAGCTGCCCATCAGCACCCCAGCACGCCAGGTCGCCCGTGCGATACATCCGGGTTCCGGCCCCGCCGAACGGGCAGGCCACAAACCGCGACCCGGTCAGCCCGGGCCGGCCGAGATATCCCACGGCGACGCCGGATCCGGCCACATACAGCTCCCCGACCACCCCGACCGGTACCGGCCGCAACCAGCCATCAAGCACCAACAGCGCCGCCCCGGGCACCGGCGACCCGATCGGCGGCGCGCCCGACCCCGCCTCCAGCCGGGCGCTGATCGCCACGCACATCGTGGTCTCGGTCGGCCCATAGGCGTTGACCATCACCCGCCCCGGCGCCCACCGATCCACCACCTCGGGCGGGCAGGCCTCCCCGGCCATCACCAACGCCACCCCGTCCAGACCGGACGGATCCAGCATCGCCACCGCCGACGGCGTCTGCGTCAACACCGTCACGCCCTCAGCGATCAACACCGCGTGCAGATCCTCAGGCGCACGCGCGGTGTCCTCATCGACGACCACCACCCGCCCACCGCGCAACAGCGGGGCGAAAATCTCCCAGACCGACACGTCGAACGCCAGCGAATGCGCATGCGACCACACCCCCGGCACCGGCAAACCGGCCGCCAGCGACCCAATCAACTGCGTCACGTTACGATGCGTCACCGCAACACCTTTGGGCACACCCGTAGTACCCGAGGTATAAATCACATACGCCACACTGTCCGGTCCCGGCAGCGCAAGGCCCGTAGCGGGCAATGCGTCGAGGTCCCGATCGTTGACGTCGACGACAGGCACACCGTGGCCGTCGAACCGCCTGGCCAGATCACCGGTGCTGACCGCGACCACCGGCGTGGCGTCACCGAGCATGAACTCGATCCGGGTATCCGGTGAGACCGGGTCGATCGGCAGATAGGCCGCCCCGGTCTTGAGCACCGCCAGCATCGCCGCGACCGCCTCGGCCGACCGCGAAAAGAGCAGCGCCACAGTCTGTCCCGGGCGTGCACCGTGGGCCACCAACAGGTGCGCCAACCGGTTCGACGCCTCGTCCAGCTCCCGGTAGGTCACGGACACGCCCGCGCACACCAGCGCCACCGCCCCCGGCGCACGCGCCACCTGCGCGGCGAACAACGAAGGCACCGACACCGGCGCATCCACCTGCCCCGTCAAAACCGCCGTATTGCCAAGCTCTTCCAGACGCGCGTGCTCGGTCAGGTCGAGCAGATCCACCGACGACAACACCCGCGAAGGATCACCCGCCATCGCCACCAACACCCGCTGCAGGCGTTCGATCAGCGTCTCGATGCTCCGCGCGTCGAACACGTCGGTGCGGAATTCCACCCGGCCGGCGATCCCCGCGGCCTCGCCCGTCTCGTTCCAGCGCTCGGCCAGGGAGAACACCAAATCCATTCGGGCCGAGTCGGTGTCGACCGGCATGGAGGTGACCTCGAGCTCGCCCAGCGTCAGACCGGAGGCGGGATCGTCGTTTCCGGCGAAGTTCTGCCAGGCCAGCATCACCTGCACCAGCGGGTGGTGGGTCAGGCTTCGGGCCGGGTTCAGCCGCTCCACCAGCAGCTCGAACGGCACGTCCTGGTTCTCGAAGGCCGCCAGGCTGCGTTGTTGAACCCGCGCCAACAGTTCGGTGAAGCTGGGGTCGCCGGCCAGGTCGACCCGCAGCACCAGCGTGTTGACGAAGAAACCCACGAGCTGGTCGAGCGCGCGGTCGCGGCGCCCGGCGATCGGGAATCCCACCGCCACATCCGAACTCGCGCTGAGCTTGGACAGCAACACCGCGAGCGCTGCCTGCACCACCATGAAGGTGGTCGCGTTGTGCTCGCGGGCCACCCGGCGCACCTGCTGCTGCAGCTCCGCCGGCCAGTCGACGACCACGCTGGAGCCGCGCTGATCGGCGACCGGCGGGTAGGGCCGGTCGGTGGGCAGCTGCAACCGTTCGGGCATGCCCGCCAGGGCGTCCTGCCAGTAGGACAGCTGGGCCGCGATCGCGCTGTCGCTGTCGTCGAGTTCGCCGAATTGCGCGCGCTGCCACAGCGTGTAGTCGACGTACTGCACGGGAAGGTCGGCCCAGCCCGGCACCTGCCCCGCGGACCGGCTGGCGTACGCCACACCGAGGTCGGCGGCCAGCGGCGTGAGCGACAACCCGTCCGCGGCGATGTGGTGCACCACGATCACCAACAGATGTTCCCGCTCACCGAGGGCGAAAAGCCGTGCGCGCAGTGGGGTTTCGGAGGCAAGATCGAACGTGTAGCGGGTCGCCGCTTCGATGGCCCGGTCCAGTTCGCCGTCCGCCCATCCGGTGGAATCGACGACGTCCCAGCCGAAGTCGACGTCCTCGGCCGGGACCACCACCTGCTCGGGCGTTCCGCCGCGGGCGGGGAATCGGGTGCGCAGGCTTTCGTGGCGCCCCACCACATCGGCCAGGGCCGCCCGCAGCGCGTCGGCATCGAGGCGCCCGCTCAGCCGCAACGCGGCGGCCATGTTGTAGATGGGCGACGGCCCCTGCAGCTGCTGGATGAACCACAACCGACTCTGGGCAAAGGACAACGGGATCACCGGCGGGCGTTCGCCGGCCACCAGCGGCGCCAGCCGGCCCGCGCCCTCGTCGATGCGGGGCGCCAGTTGGGTGACCGTCGGCGCCTCGAACACGACGCGCACCGGGAGGTCGGTGTCCAGCGACGAGTTGACCGCAGAGATCAGCCGCATCGTGGACAGCGAGTCGCCGCCGAGATCGAAGAACGAGTCGTCGACGCCGACGCGTTCGACGCCGAGCACCTCGGCGTAGATGCCGGCCAGGATTTCCTCGGTCGCGGTGGTAGGGGCGCGGTAGTTGTCGACGTCGCGATAGTCGGGTGCGGGCAGGGCGCGGGTGTCGAGTTTGCCGTTGACCGTCATGGGCAGGGCCGGGAGTACGACGACGGCCGCCGGGACCATGTAGGCGGGGAGGCGCTCGGCGAGCGCGGCCCGGGCCCTGCCCGCGTCCGCCGTCCCCGCGACGTACCCCACCAGGCGCTTGTCGCCGGGACGGTCCTCGCGGGCGACGACCACCGCCTGCTCCACCCCGTCCAAAGCGCCGAGCGCCGACTGGATTTCGCCGAGCTCGATGCGGTAGCCGCGGATCTTGACCTGCTCATCGGCGCGGCCCAGGTAGCGCAGTTGCCCATCGGGACCCCAGCACACCAGGTCGCCGGTGCGGTACATGCGAGTCCCGGGCGCGCCGAACGGGCATGCCATGAAGCGCGAGGCGGTCAACGCGGAGCGCCGCCAGTACCCGACGCCGACGCCGTCGCCGGCCAGATACAGCTCGCCGACCACGCCGGCCGGCACGGGCCGCAGCCATTCGTCGAGCACGAAGAAGGCCGCCCGGGTGACCGGGGACCCGATCGGCGGGAAGCCCGAACCCGCTTGCAGCGGCGCGCTCTTGGACGCCCACATCGTGGTTTCGGTGGGGCCGTAGACGTTCACCATCACCCGTCCGGGCGCCCAACGGTCCACCAGCTCGGGCGGGCAGGGCTCCGCGCCGATCACGAGTGCGGTCCCGTCCAGCCCGTCGGTCGAGAGCAACCCGACGGCGGACGGTGTCTGGGTGAGCACGGTGACTCCCTCGCCGACCAGCAGGGCGTGGAATTCCCAGGGCGAGCGGGACACCGCCTCGGGCACCACCACCAGGCGCCCACCGTGCAGCAACGCCCCCCAGATCTCCCACACCGAGAAGTCGAAGGCGTAGGAGTGGAACTGGGTCCACACCTGATCCGGCGAGAGCGCGATGCCGATCTGCAGGGCGTCGAAGAGCTGCGCGACGTTGTGCTGGGTTACCGCAACGCCTTTGGGCACACCGGTGGTGCCGGACGTGTAGATGATGTGGGCGAGGTCGTCGGGCGCGGGCGGCGGCGGCGCCGTGCCGGGCCGGCCCGCCAGGTCGGGGTGGTTCATGTCGACGACCGCCAGGTCGAACCCGTCCAGCCGGTCGGCCAGGGCGGCCGTGGTGACCGCGGCGATCGGCGCGGCGTCGGTGAGCATGAATTCCATCCGGGCCGCCGGCAGCGCCGGGTCGATCGGCAGGTAGGCGGCCCCGGACTTGAGCGCGGCCAGGATCGCCACGATCGCCTCGGCGGAACGCGAGAACAGCAGCGCCACCCGCTCGCCCGGGCGGGCGCCGTTCTCGATCAGCAGGTGCGCCAGCCGGTTGGCCGCCTCGTCCAGCTCCCGGTACGTCATGGAGGTGCCGTCGCAGACCAGCGCCACCGCATCGGGAGTGCGGTCCGCCTGCGCGGCGAACAACGCCGGAACCGTCACCGGCACTGCCGGCCGGGTCAGCACTCCCCTGTTGCCCCACCTCTCCAGTCGGGCGTGCTCACCGGCATCGAGCAGGTCTACCGACGACAACCGTCGCTCCGGTTCGGCGGTGACCGCCGTCAACAGCCGCTGCAACCGCTCGATCAACCGCTCGACCGTGTTGGCGTCGAAGATGTCGGTGCGGTATTCCGCCGTCACGACAATGCCGGCCCGCGCCCCCGACTCGGTGAAGCGCTCGGCAAGGGAGAACGTCAAATCCATGCGAGCGGTGTCGGTGTGGACGGGCATCGGCGTGACCTGCAGATCGCCCAGGGCCAATCCGCCCGCCGGAGCAGTGACCTCCCCGGGGAAGTTCTCCCAGCCCAACAACACCTGGATCAGCGGATGATGGCTCATGCTCCGGGTCGGGTTGAGCCGTTCCACCAGCAGTTCGAAGGGCACGTCCTGGTGTTCGAAGGCGGCCAGGCTGCGCCGTCGCACCTGCGCAAGCAGGTCGGCGAACGTGGGATCCCCGCCTAGCTCTTTCAGGTCGACCCGCAGCACCAGCGTGTTGACGAAGAAGCCGATCAATTCGTCGAGCGCCGGCTCGGTTCGCCCGGCGATCGGGAAGCCCACCGCCACGTCATCGCTCGCGCTGATCCTGGAGAGCAGCGCGGCGAACGCGGCCTGGATCACCATGAAGCTCGTCGCGTTGTGGTCGCGCGCCACCCGGCGAATCTGCTGCTGTAGCTCCGCCGGCCAGTCGACCGCCAGACGGGCGCCGCGGTGGTCGGCGACCTGCGGGTAGGGCCGATCGGTGGGCAGCTGCAGGCGTTCGGGCGACCCGGCCAGGGTGTCGGCCCAGAAGTTCAGCTGGGCCGAGATACGGCTGTCGGCATCATCGACGTCACCGAGATGCGCGCGCTGCCAGAGGGTGTAGTCGACGTACTGCACCGCCAACGGCGCCCAGTCGGGGGCATGCCCCGCGCACCGGCTGGCATACGCCACCCCGAGGTCACGCGCGAACGGGGTGATCGACCAGCCGTCGGCGGCGATGTGGTGCACCGCGACGACCAGGATGTGCGCATCCTCGCCGAGGGTGAAAAGCTCGGTGTGCAGCGGGCTTTCGCTCGCCAGATCGAAGGTGTAGCGGGCGGCCGCGGCCATGCGCTCACGCAGCCGGTCTTCCGGCCACCCGCGGGCGTCGATGACCTCGCAGGCGAAGCCGATCCGCTCGGCGGGAATCACCACCTGCTGCGGGATCCCGTCGGCGGCTGCAAACACCGTGCGCAGGCTTTCGTGCCGGGCGACCACGTCGGCCAGCGCCGCCCCGAGCGCGTCGGCGTTCAGGCACCCGCGCAGCCGCAACGCCACGGTGACGTTGTAAATCGGTGAGGGACCTTGGAACTGGTCGATGAACCACAGCCGGGTCTGGGCGAACGACAGCGGAATCACCGCCGGGCGGTCCCGCGCCACCAGTGGCTCGGGCCGGTTGGCTTCGTCACCGATGAGAAGCACCAACTCCGCGACGGTGGGCGCCTCGAAGACGGTCCGCACCCCGAGGTTCGCGTTCATGCTCGCGTTGACCGCGGCGATGAGCCGCATCGCCGACAGCGAGTCGCCACCCAGGTCGAAGAACGAGTCGTCGACACCGACCCGCTCCAGCCCCAGCACCCGTCCGTAGATGCCGACCAGGATCTCTTCGGCGGGAGTGGACGGGGCGCGGTAACGATCCACGTCCTGGTACTCCGGTTCGGGCAGGGCCCTGCGATCGAGCTTGCCCGAGGAGGTCATCGGGAATTCCTCGAGCGCCACGATGTGGGTCGGCACCATGTACTCGGGCAACCACGCGTTCAGCTGCTCGCGCACTTCACCGATCTTGGTGTTGGTGCGGGGGTCATTGGCGTGGCTGGTGCGCTGCCGCATTCCCGCCGGCGGCAGGTACAGATCGGTCAGGGCTGCGGCAGGCTGGTCGTCGGCCTCGACGAAAACCGCACTGAGAGTGCCGGGTTGGGCACCCCAGGTAACGGCGACGCGATAGCCGACGGAGTCGCCGACGCGATGCAGCTCTTCGGCGACGGCGACGGCAACGTCGGGATTGGCTTGGGCAAGTGCGTCCTCGACGGATAGGCCCGCGGCGAGCGCGCTCTGGACGCGGACGTCGGCGATCACTCCGGCCTGGGGGATGTCGGTGACGCGGACGACGGCAGGACGCAGCGACACCAGGTCGTCACGAAGTCCATCGAAGCCCGCGCGCTCCGTCCACGACCACGTGGGTGCGGTGGCCACCGACCGCACGGGTGCGGGTGCCTTGTAGATGACGACGTCGTAGCGGTACCTGTTCAGCTCGTTGTCGGAAAAGCCGCGTTTGAGTTGGATCTCCAATCCGCCCGCCGACGGCCGGTTGACGGCCCAGGTGGTGAAAAAGTCCGGGGCCAAGAGCAATTCGGTTTCACCGAGCATGGCGTGGCTGACCCGCTTGCGGATCTCGTCGGCGTCGGCGGCTTCTTCACTACGGGACAGGGCTATCCCGGTCTGGAACGCGCCCTGCAGTGCGTGGTTACGGACGTCACCGATGAACAGCGCCCCGCCGGGGGCCAGCAGCTCCATCGCGTGGTCGATGACCTCGGCCAGATATCCCGCGTTCGGAAAGTACTGGACGACCGAGTTGACGATGACGGTGTCGAAATGGCCGCGCGGCAACCGCTCCGTGACGTGGGCGGGCTGGGTGAGCAGCTCGACCCGGTCCCGCCATCCGAACTGCAACTGCTCCAGTGAGCGGGCCAGGTTTTCGATGGCCACGGGTGAGAAATCGGTGGCGACATATTGATCGCACTCCGGCGCGATCTGCGACAGCAGCAATCCCGAACCCGCGCCGATCTCGAGGACGCGCCGCGGCCGCAGGGCCATGATCCGATCCACCGTGGCGGCACGCCATTCGATCATCTCGTCGAGGGGGATCGGCTCGCCCGTGTAGCTGCTGTTCCAGCCGCGGAAGTCCATGCCGAATCCGGATCCGAGATCGGCGCCGTACAGGTCGTCGTAGAGGTGTTGCCACTCTTCGACGTCTTCCACATCGTGATCGGCGTTGGTGTTGTGGTCGAGGGTGACGTAGGCGACCAGATGAGAGCCGGCGGCGCCGTCGCGCACGGTGACGGCGGCCTGGGTGACGTGCGAGCACGCCAGCAGCGTGTTCTCGATCTCGCCCAATTCGATGCGCTGGCCGCGCAGTTTGATCTGTTTGTCGGCGCGACCCACGAAATCCAGGGTGCCGTCGCGGGTCCAGCGCACCAGGTCGCCGGTCCGGTACATGCGCGACCCGGCATCGCCGAATGGGTTGGCCACGAACCGTTCCGCCGTCAGGTCCACGCGCCCCATGTAGCCGTGCGCCAGCGCGGGCCCGCTCAGATACAGCTCGCCCACCACCCCGATCGGCGCCGGGTTCAGCCAGGCGTTGAGCACCATCGCGCAGACGCCCGGGATCGGGGTGCCGATGCGAATCGGCCCCTCGGCCGACAGGGGTGCACTCGTGGTGACCCAGATCGTGGTTTCGGTCGGGCCGTAGACGTTGAACATGCGCCGGCCCGGCGCCCACGCGGCCACCAACTCGGCAGGGCACGCCTCGCCGCCGACCATCAATCTGTCGAATTCCGGCAGCCGGGAACGATCCAGCGACGACAGCACCGTCGGGGTGAGGAAGGCCGCGTTGACGCGTTGACTCTGCAGCAACGTGGTCAGCGGCTCCCCGGCGTACACCCCGGGAGGGGCCACCGCCAGCGCCGCCCCCGACACCGCCGCCAACAGGATTTCGCCGACCGACGCGTCGAAGGTCGGCGCGGCCACCATCAGCACCCGCGTGTCCGAGCTCAGCCCGCACGACTCGCGTTGCGCGGCCGCCCATCCCAGCAGTCCCCCGTGGCCCACCACCACGCCTTTGGGGACACCGGTCGACCCCGAGGTGAAGATCACGTAGGCGGCGTCATGGGCCGCCAGTGGGGCCAGCCGATCGGCGTCGGTGATCGGGTCCGCGCTGACCCCCGACAGGTCCAGCCCGTCGATCCGCAGTACCGCGCGTGTTCCGGCCGCGGCGACTTCATCGGTGGCACAAGTCAATACGCAGACCGCCCTCGCGGCTTCGAGCACTGTGGTGATCCGCTCGACCGGGTGGTCCAGATCCACCGGCGTGTGCACGCCGCCGGCCTTGATCACCGCCCACCACGCGACCACCAACTCGAGGCAGCGATCCATCGCCACGCCCACCGCGCGCGCGGGGCCCACGCCGGCGTCGATCAGCTTGCGGGCCAGGCGGGTCGACCATTCGTCGAGCTGGAGATAGGACAGCCGCCGCTCGCCGTCGATCACGGCGACGGCGTCCGGGTCGGCCGCGACGGCCGCCGCCAGCAAGTCCGGCGCGACGCCCACCGGTGCGGCCGTACCGGCGCCGGACAACTCCGCCAGCACCAGGTCGCGCTCGTCGCGGTCGAGCAGCTGCACCCCGGACAGGCACCGTCCGGGATCAGACGTCATCGCCACCAACACCCGCTGGAATCGCTCGACGAGCGCTTCGACGCTCTCGGTGTCGAACACGTCGGCGTCGAACTCGACGTGCAGGCCGAGTTCGCGGCCCGGGAGCGCCTCCATCGTCAGCGGGTAGTGGTTGTATTCGCGGTTGGTGAAGCCGGCGATGGCCAGCCCGTCGGGGCCCAACTGCATGCCGTCCCCGATCGGGTAATTCTCGTAGACGAACAGGGTGTCGAAGAGCTGCTCGTGGCCGGTGAGGCGATGAATGTCGTTGAGCGCCAAGTGCTGATGTTCAAGCGTGTCGTTGTTGGTGTCCTGCAACTGGCGCAGCAGGTCCGCGGTGGTGGTGGTCGCGCCGATGTTGGCGCGCACCGGCACCGTATTGATCAACAGCCCTACCATCGATTCCGCGCCGGCCACTTCCAGCTGGCCCACGCGAGACCGCGGGGTGCCGAAGACGACGTCGTGCTGACCGGTCAGCGAGGTCAGCAGCAACGCCCAGGCGCCGTGCAGGACGGTGCTGACGGTGGTGTGGCAGGAGCGTGCCAGTTCGGTGACCGCGCTCGTGGTCTCCTCGGCTACCCGGAATGATGCCGCACCGCGCCGCCCTTGGCCCAGGCGATCCTTCGGGCCGACGAGCGTCGGCGTCTCGAAGTCGGCGAGGACCCCGGCCCAGGCCGCGCGGGCGGCGTCGAGGTCGCGATCGGCCAGCCAGGTGACGAAGCTGCGGTAGGGCGCGGCCGCACGAAGCGGTTCGCCGTAGTAGCTGGTGAAGATTTCGCGCAGCAGGATGGGCAGCGACCAACCGTCGAGCACGATGTGATGGTTGGTCAGCACCAGCCGGTGCCGGTCTTCTCCGGTGCGGATCACCGCGATCCGGAAGGGCGGCTGGCCGGCCAGGTCGCCGACGGCGGCGCGTTCGGCGGCGCAGAGCTCTTCGATCCGGCGCTCGGTGTCGAGATCGAAGTACCGCCACGCCACCGCCGGGCGGGCCGGGATGATCTGCACCGGCTCGTCGAACCGTTCGTAGAACCGAGCCGCCAGGTGCGGATGCCGGTTGATCACCGTGTGGACCGCATCGTGCAGGCGGTCGGGGTCCAGCGGGCCGGTGAGCGTGAAATCCAGTTGCACCGCATACATGTCGTCGCTGCCCTGCGCGGTGCTCGAGTGGAAGAGCAAGCCCTGCTGCAGCGGGGTCAGCGGCAGGATGTCGGCAAGGTCGTATCGCCGTTGCAACTCGTCGATCTGCGGTTGACTCAGCCGGGCGGGAGCGATGTCCGACGGTGTGAGCCCGCCGCCGCCGGCCCGCACGTGCGCACAGATGCCGGACAAAGCGTCGAACCACAGTCGGCTCAACCGACCGATCTGCGCTTCGTCGAGGGCCGACGGCGCCCAGGTCCAATTGGCCTGCAGTTGCGGACCGGAGTCGGTGTCGACGGTGCCCGCGTTGAGTTCGACGGTGTGCGCCAACGGCATCGGGATCGCCGCGGCGGCCGCGGTCAACGAGAGGCTCTCCGGGTGCAGCCGCCACAGCTCATCGGACAACTCGGTTCCGGCGACCAGGCGACCGAGGTAGTTGAACCCGATCGGCGGGTCGGCACCATCCAGCGTCGCGTCGCCGTTGAGGTAACGCAAGGCACCGTAGGTCAGCGGGTGCGGCACGGCGCGAAGCTGTTCCTTGGCTTCCTTGATCAGCGTTCCCAGCTCCGGCTCGCCGGCCTCCACCTGGGCCCAGGACATCCCGCCCACGGTCAAGGACACCGGGTATTTGGTGGTGAACCAGCCGACGGTGCGCGACAGGTCCACGTCGGGTGCGAGCTCCTCGTGGCGGCCGTGGCCTTCGACGTCGATGCCGATCGGGGCCTCGCCGCCCAGGAACTCCGTCCACGCCAGCGCGAACGCGATCAGCAGAATGTCTTGCACGCCGGCATGAAACGCCGCCGGGGCCTCGCCGATGAGCGTGCGGGTGACCTCGACGTCCAATGACACCGACAGGTGCCCGGCGGCGGCGTAGGTGTCGGCCTCGGGGCGGACCGCCGGCAGTGCGGGCGGAGTCGCCGTGATCCGCTTCCAGGCCCCGGCTTGCTCGATGACTTCCGGGCGGCGCGCGTGCTCGTCCAGCAGTGACGCCCAGCGAGCGAACGACGTCCCGCCTGCGGGCAGCGCCACCGGTTGCCCACCGTGGTGCTGCGCCCACGCGATATTCAAGTCCTCCAACAGGATTCGCCAGGACACCCCGTCAACGGCCAGGTGGTGGACGGTCAACGCCAGCTGACCGGTGCGGCCGGCCCACACCGCGCTGAGCATCGTTCCAGCGGCGGGGTCGAGCCGCGACCGGGCCGCCGCCAACGCCTCGTCCGAGAGAACATCCACCGGCCGCAGGCAGCCGGTCGCGTCCACGGAACCCGCGTCGGGTACCCGCAGCGCCCATCCGTCGGCGCCGTCGCCCTCGACGCGCAGCCGCAGCATGGCATGCCGATCCAGCAAGGCCTGCAACAGAATCGCCACGTCGGCGTCGGTCACCCCTGCGGGCGCCTGCAGCAGCATCGTCTGGTTGAACTGGTCCTTCGGGCCGTTCACGCCGTGCAACCACCGCATGATCGGGGTGGCCTGCACCGGGCCGATACCCTCGTCGATCACCTCGGCTTCGCCGCCGATCACCGCGGCCACGCGGGCCAGGCGGGCGACGGTCTGCTCGACGAAGACGTCGCGGGGCCGACACCTCAGGCCGGCGGCCCGCGCCCGCGACACCACCTGCAGCGCCAGGATGCTGTCGCCGCCGAGTTCGAAGAAGGAGTCGTCGGTGCCGACGCGGTCGACGCCAAGGACCTCGGCGTAGATGGTGGCCAGGATTTCTTCGACTGCGTTTTGCGGGGCGCGATACTCACCGGCGGCGTATTCGGGGGTGGGCAGCGCGCGGGTGTCCAGCTTGCCGTTGGCGGTCAGCGGCAGGGCCTGCAGTCCCACGATCGCCGCGGGCACCATGAACGCCGGCAACCGCTGCGCCAGCTGAGCGCGAAGCACAGCGGTATCGGCCTCTCCGGTGACATAACCGACCAGGCGCTTGTCGCCGGGGCGATCCTCGCGGGCCACCACCACCGCCTGACCCACACCCTCGAGTGCGCTCAGCGCCGCCTGGACCTCGCCCAACTCGATGCGATACCCGCGGATCTTGACCTGCTCATCGGCGCGCCCCAGATAACGCAGCTGCCCATCAGCACCCCAGCACGCCAGGTCGCCCGTGCGATACATCCGGGTTCCGGCCCCGCCGAACGGGCAGGCCACAAACCGCGACCCGGTCAGCCCGGGCCGGCCGAGATATCCCACGGCGACGCCGGATCCGGCCACATACAGCTCCCCGACCACCCCGACCGGTACCGGCCGCAACCAGCCATCAAGCACCAACAGCGCCGCCCCGGGCACCGGCGACCCGATCGGCGGCGCGCCCGACCCCGCCTCCAGCCGGGCGCTGATCGCCACGCACATCGTGGTCTCGGTCGGCCCATAGGCGTTGACCATCACCCGCCCCGGCGCCCACCGATCCACCACCTCGGGCGGGCAGGCCTCCCCGGCCATCACCAACGCCACCCCGTCCAGACCGGACGGATCCAGCATCGCCACCGCCGACGGCGTCTGCGTCAACACCGTCACGCCCTCAGCGATCAACACCGCGTGCAGATCCTCAGGCGAACGCGCGGTGTCCTCATCGACGACCACCACCCGCCCACCGCGCAACAGCGGGGCAAAAATCTCCCAGACCGACACGTCGAACGCCAGCGAATGCGCATGCGACCACACCCCCGGCACCGGCAAACCGGCCTCCAGCGACCCAATCAACTGCGTCACGTTACGATGCGTCACCGCAACACCTTTGGGCACACCCGTGGTACCCGAGGTATAAATCACATACGCCACACTGTCCGGTCCCGGCAGCGCAAGGCCCGTAGCGGGCAATGCGTCGAGGTCCCGATCGTTGACGTCGACGACAGGCACACCGTGGCCGTCGAACCGCCTGGCCAGATCACCGGTGCTGACCGCGACCACCGGCGTGGCGTCACCGAGCATGAACTCGATCCGGGTATCCGGTGAGACCGGGTCGATCGGCAGATAGGCCGCCCCGGTCTTGAGCACCGCCAGCATCGCCGCGACCGCCTCGGCCGACCGCGAAAAGAGCAGCGCCACAGTCTGTCCCGGGCGTGCACCGTGGGCCACCAACAGGTGCGCCAACCGGTTCGACGCCTCGTCCAGCTCCCGGTAGGTCACGGACACGCCCGCGCACACCAACGCCACCGCCCCCGGCGCACGCGCCACCTGCGCGGCGAACAACGAAGGCACCGACACCGGCGCATCCACCTGCCCCGTCAAAACCGCCGTATTGCCAACCGCTTCCAGACGCGCGTGCTCGGTCAGGTCGAGCAGATCCACCGACGACAACACCCGCGAAGGATCAGCCGCCATCGCCACCAACACCCGCTGCAGGCGCCCCGCCAAATCCGAGACATCGAAGTTCGAGAACGGTTGCCCGACACCGACGGTGCTCAGGAATTGCTGATCCCCGAAGCCGAGGAAGAACAGTCCGAAGTGACCGACGGGGCCGAAGGTGGTGTACGTGGCGGTCGCCGGGACGCCGGCGAGGCTGAGGGTGAGTCTGGCCGGAACGAAGTTGACGACGACCCGGTTGGACGCCTGCGGCGCACCCCGAAACCCACCGTCGCCGCCAAGCATGTGAACAGGAAAACGCTGATGCCGCAGCGCTTCTCGCGAGCGCACGTCGACCTGCTGGAGGAAGTCGGCGACCGTCCCGCGCGGCGACGCGTTCAAGACAAGGGGCACGACCCCGGCGAGCATGCCGGGATGCGTCTTCGATTCGGGATCCGTCCGGCGGCTGACCGGGAAGTCGAGCACCACCTCGTCGGAATTGTCGGTGCGGAACCCGCGCACCAACAGCGCGCACGCAGCGGTGAGCACCGACGACCGGCGGATGCCCAGTGCTTTGGACAGCTGTTTGATCAGGGCGACCACCGACGAGTCCAATTGGACCGGCGCGGAGGGTGCGTAGGGGTCCCGCTCGCCGGCGGTTTGGGTCAACCGATAATCGGGCTCGCTCGCGGAAGGCAGGTGTTCGGCCCAATAGGTTTGGTCCGCGAGGTAATCGGCGGAAGCCGCATACTCCGCCTCGCTGTCGACAAGGTCACGCAACGAGCCGAAGAAGGCCGGCGATATCGCCGCGCCGGTGGCAAGTGCTGAATAGACGGCCGCAATCCGGCGGCCAAGCAGCGCGATGCCCAACCCGTCGATGGCGATGTGATGGCAGCAGCTGAACCAGTAGTACTCATCGGGCGCCGTCTGGAAGAGATAGAAGTTGATCATCGGGCCGGTGAGCGGCATCGGCGTGCGTTGGATGGCCGACGCCCGCTCCCGGACCTCGCGCTCGGGATCGGGCGAACCGCTCACATCGTAGAAGGCCAGTTCGACATCGGGGTCCTCGATCGCGGTCTGGAAGACTTCGCCGTCTACCTCGAAGAAGCACGCCCGGATGCTTTCGGCCTCGCCCACCACGTGACGCATCGCCCGCTCGAACAAACCGCGGTCAACCGTGCCCTCGATCCGCACGAGCACCCCGAGCTGCCACGCCACATCGAAGTGACCCGTTTGCTGCGCGAGCCAGATGTCCAGCTGCGCCCGCGTCAGCGGCAATGCACGGTCACGGCGTTCCACAAATTCCCCCCGAAAGCTTTTCCGACTCCTTCATACCTAGACCGTCTACACATCACAAACCGGGGGCGGACAGCCTGTCACGCAGGCTTTTCGGACGGATGTCCGGCCAATTCTGTTCGATGTAGTCGAGGCAGGCGGCCCGGTCGGCCTCTCCGTACACCACCCGCCAGCCTGGCGGGACATCCGTGAAGACCGGCCAAAGGCTGTGCTGTTCCTCGTTATTGACCAGGACGAAAAATTTGCCACTGTCGTCATCGAAGGGATTGTTCTGCAACGGACGACCTCCTAAGCCAAGGTGAAAATTGCATAACGCCCCGCGCGCAGCACAAAAGGCGTGCCGCGCTTCAGGATTGGCCGTTAATTTCGACCAGTGTGCCGATCTACCCGCGGGCACGAAGCCGGTGCCGGTGGGCTCGATTGCGGAAATCCCCGTCGTGACGTGACTGGCTGCAGCTCGGGCCCCAGTTCTTCCCCGGCCCGAATCGCAATACCGTCCGCAACATCAACGGTAACCCGAAAATCGCGGAGGTTTCTCCGCGGGGGCTTTCCGTCGGTGCTACAGCGGACCACTAACATGCTGGCACCACGACTTTGGACGTCGCGCTCCACGGGTCGGCGGTTACCCACCGCTACCCGCCGTCAAACCTATGAATTTCGTTCTTGCATAAGAGATTCGCACCCCCGAATTGTTCGACGCGTGTCGCGTCATCCAGCGAGAACAAAACTTTGTCCCCGCCGCTTCATCATCATCGGGCACAGAGAGGCGGCCGCGCGATTCCGGCGCTCTTTGAACACAATGGCCACGGTTTGCTGTCGTGGCATGCACACGTCGCCGGAACGACCGCGCACCTTTTGCGGTCAGGTTCCGGTTCACCCCAGGGCAGCAAGCTTTCGGCCGCGACATGGCGGGAGGAAGGCCCGGCATTCGTGCATCGTAATTGCCGATCGCGACGAGCGGGCACGGTTTTCAGCCTTTCCCGAAAGCCATGGTGCTTTGACGGGGCCTGAACCACACGGGAGCTTGCTACAGCGAGCGCTGGCGGCGGCTGCGAACGATGCCAGCCGGCGCAGCGCTTAGCTGCAGACGGCGAACAGGCGTAGCGGCACCGCACCCGTTGTTGTGATTGATCTCACGACGGCTGCTCCGGTGGCGTTCACGCGGGCGTGGCGGGGGCATCGTCTGCTTGCTGCGCTCAGAGTGTTACGCGAACGCCTTGCGCGCGTGCGAGATTCGGTGTCGCCAAGCCGATCCGGGAGCCCACCATTTTGCATTCATACCCACGGGCGCAATTGGCTGGTGCCGGTGTTTAGACACCCGGGGGCGCGGGTAGAGCTGCGCCAATGTGGGGGTCAGTGCTGGGACTGGGAATTCTGGCGGCGCTCAATCCGGTGCGGCTCGGCCTCGCCCTCCTGATGATCTCCCGGCCGCGCCCCGGCCCGAACCTGCTCGCCTACTGGGTCGGTGGCCTGACCGTATGTGTGCCCGAGCTGCTCGCCCCGCTGATGCTGCTGAACTTCACCTCCACGTTCGGCGCATTCCGGCACGGCTCGGCAGGCTCGGCCGCGAGCTCCACCCTGCCCCACATCCAGATCGGGCTGGGCGTGCTCGGATTGTCGATCGCCGCGCTGATGGCGGTGCGCTTCGCGACGCGTCGACGCGCGCGGGCGCGGGCATCGAACGACGGGACCCCGACGTCGACGCCGGCTCCGGGGGCACCGATCGCGGTTCCGCGATTCCTGAGCCGCGCACAAGACGTTTCCCCCGAGGACCGTTCCGGAACCCGGCGCTTGCTCCACCGCGCCCACCACGCGTGGGAGAAGGGGTCGTTGTGGATCGCGTGGGTAATCGGGCTGGCGTCGGTTCCGATCGACGGGGTTCTCTTCATCCTCGCGATCATCGTGGCGTCACGGGCTGCGGTCGCCACGCAGGTCAGCGCCTCGATCGCGTTCGTCCTGCTGATGTATTCCGTCGTCGAGATGATCTTGGTCGGCTATGTGGCCGCGCCGGCTCGAACCCACGCGGTATTGCAGCAGCTTCACGACTGGGTGCGGGCGTACCACCGGCAGATCCTGGTGACCGTCTTCACGGTGGTCGGGGTGACCCAGTTGGCCCAGGGCATGCACATCCTCTGAGCTGGCCGGTTACATCCGTCGGGCTGAGCTTTCTGGTCGGGCCCACACCGCGCGGCATAGCCTGGTGTCTTGACCGCCCGTGCTTCTGCGAGAGGAAGCGACATGCCTGCACCGTCAGCCGAAGTCTTCGACCGTTTGCGTCAGCTGGCCGCGATCAAAGAGGCCACCGCCCGCGAGACCAAGACGATCGACGAGGTCTTCACCGGCAGACCGCTGACCACAATCCCCATCGGCACGGCCGAAGACGTCGAGGCGGCGTTCGCCGAGGCGCGCGCGGCCCAGGTCGAGTGGGCGAAGCGGCCGGTGACCGAGCGCATCGAGGTGATCGGCCGCTATCGCGACCTCGTCGTCGAGAACCGCGAGTTCCTGATGGACCTGCTGCAAGCCGAGGCCGGCAAGGCCCGATGGGCCGCGCAGGAGGAGATCGTCGACCTGATGGCGAACGCGAACTACTACGCGCACGTGGCGTCGGACCTGCTGAAGCCTCGCACGGTGCAGTCGCTGCTGCCGGGCATCGGCAAGACCACGGTCGGTTACCAGCCCAAGGGCGTGGTCGGGGTGATTTCGCCGTGGAACTACCCGATGACGCTGACCGCGTCCGATTCCGTGCCGGCGCTGCTGGCCGGCAACGCGGTGGTGCTCAAGCCGGACAGCCAGACGCCGTACTGCGCGCTGGCGTGTGCCGAGCTGTTGTACCGGGCCGGACTGCCGCGGGCGCTCTACGCGATCGTGCCCGGGCCGGGCTCGGTGGTCGGCACCGCCATCGTCGACAACTGCGACTACTTGATGTTCACCGGCTCGACCGCCACCGGCAGGCAACTCGCCGAGCATTGTGGCCGCCGGCTGATCGGTTTCTCGGCCGAACTCGGCGGCAAGAACGCGATGATCGTCACGCGGGGCGCCAACCTCGACAAGGCCGCCAAGGCCGCCACGCGCGCGTGCTTCTCCAACGCGGGCCAGCTGTGTATCTCCATCGAGCGCATCTACGTCGACAAGGACATCGCCGACGATTTCACCAGCAAGTTCGGTGCCGCGGTGCGGAATATGAAGCTGGGCACCGCGTACGACTTCACCGTCGAGATGGGAAGCCTGATCTCCGCGGGCCAGCTGAACACGGTCACCGACCACGTCGACGACGCGAAATCCAAGGGCGCCACGGTGATTGCGGGCGCCAAGGCGCGACCCGACATCGGGCCGCTGTTCTATGAGCCCACGGTGCTGACCGACGTCACGCCGGAGATGGAGTGCGCGGCCAACGAGACATTCGGGCCGCTCGTGTCGATCTACCCCGTCGCCGGCGTGGAGGAAGCCGTCGAGAAGGCCAACGACACCGAGTACGGGCTCAACGCCAGCGTGTGGGCCGGCTCCTCCGCGGAGGGCGAGCAGATCGCCGCGCGGTTGCGGTCGGGGACCGTGAACGTCAACGAGGGCTACGCGTTTGCGTGGGGCAGCCTGAGCGCGCCGATGGGCGGGATGGGCCAGTCCGGCGTCGGCCGCCGGCACGGGCCGGAGGGCCTGCTGAAGTACACCGAGTCGCAGACGATCGCGACGGCCCGCGTGTTCAATCTCGATCCGCCGCTTGGCATTCCGGCGACCCTCTGGCAGAAGTCGCTATTGCCCATCGTGCGCACGGTGATGAAACTGCCCGGGCGGAACTGACGGCGGGACTGTCCCGCTCGGCAGCCGCCGCACCGTTGACCCAGCTCTACTACCGCGCGTAGTATTCGGGCCATCCCGCCGTGCACAAGGGGGTGCAACGTGAGGTGGAGTTTCGCCCAGATCGGGCTGCTGATCATTTGCGCTTTTCATGTCGTGCAGGCGGTGATCGGCTTCATCATGAATCCGAGCTTCGCGACTGGGCCGGGGGCACCGACCGTGCAATTGCTCGGAATGGATTACAACGGCTGGCACGCCGTCGCCGGTCTCGCCCTGTTCGCTCCGGGCCTGGTGTTCGCCGTGCGCAAGTCGTGGGCCGTGTTGTATCTGCTCCTCGCCGCGATAACCGGTGCGCTGCCGGGCATTTGGGCATTCTTCTCCCATCAGGTCGCCTTTGTCTTCACCTTTCCCAACAACGTCACCGATGGGGTCGTACACCTGGTGACCGCGGCGGTGATGGTGGCGGTGGCGGCGGTGCAGATCCGGATGGACGGTGGGCTGCGAAACTCGTTCGCCGATCTCCGGCAAGCGCGCTAGCGTTTCATCGAGCTTTGAAGCGGAAACGGTCGGCCATATGGACTTCTGGCCGTAATCACGTGACCTAGGTCCCTAGCCGCCATGCCGCACATATTCAAAGCTCCGACTCATGAAACACCTCATTACCTGCAAGGTTGGAGGATTGCTGGCCATCACAGCGGTGCTGACGAACGCAGCGTGCTCCCATCACGCACCGACACCGCCACCGCAAACGACGGTCGCACCAACGACGACGTCGACCACCACGCCTACGCCGCAAACCACCACGCCAACCACCACCGTCCCGCCTGGTCCGCATTCCGCGGCGGCCGACATCGACTTGCCACCAGGATCGGTGCTTACGAAGACGGTCAATAACGTCGATAAAGCCGGGCAACCGATGACACAGGAGTTTTACTCCTACACGGTGCCGTACGACGTCGCCGTTGACTTCGTCGGAAAGCAGTTGTCCAAGAATTTATCCCCGAATGGATGGTACAAGGGCAAGCTGCGGCCATGCCATGGCCGCGTCGCTCCCAACCCTGCCTTGGTTCCCCCTCCGTGGCACAACGAGAATTTGACGGAATGGAGATGGGCCGACGACAACAGGGCATTGACTGTGGACGTGTCCAATCCAGAAAGCAAGATCATCAAGCAGCCCACGATCTCCATCAATGACCTGACGCTCAGTGCGACCGGGTCTTGCCTGTAGACGACTTCGAACAGCCGACAATCCTTAGCACCCCACCAGCACGGCTCGTACCACTTCGATCAAGCAGTTACCGATTTCGCCCTTTTGTCAAGGAGACGAAATGAGGATTCGTTTCATTGTTTCGGCGCTCGGGGCTGTAATGGTCGCGTTGGCGGTTGGGTGTGGCGGCGGGCAGGGCGGCGGCCACAACGCCACTTCGGTGGCACCCTCGCCGACACCCACTGTCGGGCCAACGGTGGCGCTCAATCGCATCGATGAGCTGCTCCTGCCGCCGGAAGCGGTCAGCGACATCGTCGGCTCGAAACTCAACTGGACGGGCACGCCTCCGCCTGGCTGGACCAGGCCTCCATTGCCCCCTGTCATCGACGAGGGCAACCCCGAGTGTGGGGCGCTGTTCGGGCTGGACACCAACACGGTTGGCGTGGCCTATACCGCGTGGC
>NZ_LZJM01000275.1:0-3244 GCF_001667665.1 Mycobacterium sp. E342 | reverse complement strand
CACGAGGTGGTATGCGTGCCGCCGGCCGCCTTGTGAAAGCCCCGCCCCAGGTCCGTCAGCGCGACGGCCGCGGCCACCTCGACCGCGGCAGCGCCGCCGCCACCGCCGCCGCCGACCCCGGCGGGGCCGCGGCAGGTGACCTACTCGGTGACCGGCACCAAGGCGCCCGGCGACATCATCTCGGTGACCTACGTCGACGCGTCGGGGCGGCGGCGCACCCAGCACAACGTGTACATCCCGTGGTCGATGACCGTGACGCCCATCTCCCAGTCCGACGTGGGCTCCGTCGAGGCGTCCAGCCTTTTCCGGGTTAGCCGGCTCAACTGCTCGATCACGACGAGCGCGATGGCGGCGACGATGGCGGCGATCCCGACCACCCACGGCCAGCGCGGTGCGCCGTGCTCCTCGTCGGTGTCGTCCGATTCGTCGAAGGCGTCGTAGTCGTAGAGCCTGAGGTCGGCCGGCAAGTAGGGGCCGCTCATGAAGTGCTCCGACTCCGGGGCCGAATAGGCCCGCGAATAGGCGTCGGTCTGGCCGGTCTGCTCGGCCGCCGGCTCGGCGCCGTCGTCGAACGGCTCGAGTTCGTCGTCGGGACCGGGTTCGCCCGCGGATTCGGGGCCGTCCGCGGGCCCACCATCGGAATCGGGTTGGTGGGGAGCCTCGTTCACGGAATCGGGTTCCTCAGGTTCCCATTCCGGGGGTTTCGGCCCGCTCATCTTTGCCTGCCCTGTCCGACTGCCTCACCAGCGCGCGGGGCCCGGCGGCCGTAGCGTTGCGCACGCGCTTGAGAAATTGTCATTTGCCTGGGCAAAACATTACCGAACCGAGAGGGGCAAAGAAGTCTTGGCGAAGCGGCCACAGATCACGTGATCGGATTGTGACCTTAACGCATGCGGATCAGTGCTTCTCGGGTCCCACGTAGTACTCGAAGACCAGTCCCGCGACCGACGCGAGGACGAACATCACCCCCGCGGCGATCAGCCACGGCAGCCACAGCGCGATGCCCACCGCGCTGACCGAGGCCGACAGCGCGATCAGGATCGGCCACCAGCTGTGCGGGCTGAAGAAGCCCAATTCACCTGCTCCGTCGCTGATCTCGGCGCCCTCGTAGTCCTCGGGCCGGGTGTCGATGCGGCGCGCGACGAACCGGAAGAAGGTGGCCACGATCAACGCCAGTCCGCCGGTCAGCGCCAGCGCGGTTGTGCCCGCCCATTCCTCACCGCCGGTGGCGAAAAGTGCTGTCAGCACCCCGTAAAGCACCGCAACCACAATGAAAAACCCGGCGACGAATTCGAAAAGCCTGGCTTCAATATGCATTTGGTGTCCTAACCTACTGCTGACTTCCGGCCAACTGGCCGCGGCGGGTGTCGAACGGGTGGGTGGACACCGCGAGCGGTGCCTGACCGATTGCCTGCAAGGCCTGGGCGTTGCTCTTTCCGTCGATCCGCTGCTGCAGGTAAGCCTTGAAGTCGTTGGGCGGCACCACCCTAACCTCGAAATTCATCATCGAGTGATAGGTGCCACAGAACTCGGCGCAGTGCCCCACGAATGCCCCGGGCTTGCTGATGTCGTCCACCTGGAAGACGTTGATCGAGTTGTTCGCCTCGGCGTTGGGGATCACGTCGCGCTTGAACAGGAACTCCGGCACCCAGAACGTGTGAACGACGTCCGCGGAGGCCAGCCGGAACTGGATGCGCTTGCCGGTCGGCAGCACCAGCACGGGGATTTCGTCGCTGGTTCCCAGGGTCTCGACCTTGTCGAAGTTCAGGTAGGTGCGGTCGGAGGTGTTCAGCCCGCGCACCGGCCCGACGAGCTCCTCGCCGTGGGCGTCCTTGCCTTCGGGCTTGGAGACCATCGCGTTCTTGCGCGCCTGGTCGGCGCCGTCGTAGGTCAGCGTGCCGTCCTTGAAGTCGACGCGCTGATAGCCGAACTTCCAGTTCCACTGGAAGGCGGTGACGTCCACCACCACCTCGGGGTCCTTGTCGATGTGCAGCATCTTCTCCTGGACCACCACGGTGAAGTAGAACAACACCGAGATGATCAGGAACGGCGTCACCGTCAGGACCAGTTCCAGCGGCATGTTGTAGCCGAACTGGCGGGGCAGCTCGGTGTCGGTGGCCTTCTTGCGGTGGAAGGCGGACGCCCAGAAGATCAGACCCCACACGATGACGCCGACGACCAGCGAGGCGATGGTGGCGCCGAGCCACAGCTCACGGTTGAGGTGGGCCTGCGGGGTGATGCCCTTGGGCCAGCCCAGTCCCAGCACGTCCTCCCAGCTGCATCCGCTCAGGGTCAACGCCAACACGCCGAACGTCGCGGCCAGCGCCAGCGGCCGCAGACGACGGGGCAGTCCCTGCCGAACGCCCCCGGAACGGCCCCAAAACCTGCCCTGCGACAAACGTTGCGAACGGACCTGCTCGCGAGGTGTCACGTCGGCGCCTCCTGCTCGGATATCGAATACTACGCAGCGTAGACCACGCCGCCGACCGCGGCGACGAAACCCCGGCCCGTCCCGGGTGTGCGCCACCACAATCGGCGGCCGGGTGCGGCATACTGGGGCGCCGTGTGTGGTCTGCTGGCGTTCCTCGCTGCCCCCGACAGGGCGGACGCCGCCCGGGCCGACGCCGCCATCGCGCGCGCGTCGCATCTGATGCGCCACCGCGGGCCCGACGAGCCGGGCACGTGGACCGACCCGGGCGCCGACGGAAGCGTGGTGTTCGGCTTCAACCGATTGTCGATCATCGACATCGCGCACTCGCACCAGCCGCTGCGCTGGGGCCCGCCGGAGTCGCCGGATCGCTACGTCCTGGTGTTCAACGGGGAGATCTACAACTACCTCGAGCTACGCGACGAGCTGGCCGCCGCGCACGGCGCGGCCTTCGCCACCGACGGTGACGGCGAGGCGATCGTCGCCGGCTACCACTACTGGGGCGCCGACGTGCTGACCCGGCTGCGCGGCATGTTCGCCTTCGCCCTGTGGGACACCGCCACCCTCGAATTGTTCTGCGCCCGAGACCCTTTCGGCATCAAGCCGCTCTTCATGGCCACCGGCACCGGCGGCACGGCGGTGGCCAGCGAGAAAAAGTGCCTCCTGGACCTGGCCGAGTTGGTCGGGTTCGACACCGACCTCGACGACCGGGCAGTCCAGCACTACACCGTGCTGCAGTACGTGCCCGAGCCCGAGACGCTGCACCGCGGGGTGCGCCGGCTGGAATCGGGCTGCTACGCGCGGATCCGGCCCGGG
>NZ_LZJM01000274.1:0-4219 GCF_001667665.1 Mycobacterium sp. E342 | reverse complement strand
CGCAGCCCGCCGTTCGCCGTGCTGTCGGCGGTGGTGATCGCGGCGGCTATCGCGTTGTGGCTCAGCGGGTCCGCCACCCTCGCGCGGGCCGACGAGCAAGCGCTGGCTCTGGCGACCGCGTGGCTGGCCCTACCGACCGCGGTCATCCTGGCCTACTCGGCGTTGGTGCATCCCATCTACACCCCGCGCTATATGACGTTCACGGCGCCGGGAATGGCGCTGATCCTGGGGGTCTGCGCCGCGGCGGTGACGGTCCGGCCGTGGCGGACCGCGGCCCTGGTCACGCTCTTCGCCGCCGCCGCAGCACCGAATTATCTCTTCGCGCAACGTAACCCGTACGCCAAGTACGGGATGGACTACAGCCAGGTGGCCGATCTGATCAGCGCGAAGGCCGCACCCGGCGATTGCCTGCTGGTGAACGACACGGTGACGTTCATGCCCGCCCCGATGCGCCCGCTGCTGGCGGCGCGCCCGGACGCCTATCGCAAGCTGAACGACCTCACCCTGTGGCAGCGGGCCACCGACCACAACGACGTCTTCGACACCAACCTCATCCCGGAGGTCGTCGCGAATCCGTTGAGCCACTGCGGCGTCGTGTGGATCATCACCCAGGCCGACCCGTCACAGCCGGCGCACGAGCAGGGCCCGGCGATCCCACCCGGGCCGGTCTACTGGGCGACCCCCGCCTTCGCGGTCCCGCACGACCTGGGCTTCCGGCTCGTCGAGCGCTGGCAGTTCAACCTGGTTCAGGTGTTCAAAGCGCAGCGCTAGTCACCAGATGCGGATGTAGTCGACCAGCATCGAGGCCGGGAAGGTGCCCGCGGCCGGATCCCCGGCGCCGACACCGCCCACGGCGAGGGTGAACATCGGCGTCATCCAGTAGCCGGGAATGTTGAAGGGCCACCGGAAGTCGTCGGGGGCGCCGCCGGCGACGTGGATGGGCTTGTTGGGGACCTTGAAGTATTCGGCGCCGTCCCGCGCGAATTCGAATCCCTCTTCGCCCCAATGCATTCGCCAGGTGTGCCAGTTGCTGTCGACCAGCCCGGGGATCGACTTGCCCTCCCAGGTCTTGCCGTTGGACGCCGCGTGGACGGTGGTGCCCGGCGCCCACTGGCCGTTGCCGTACCACTCGAAGATGTCCACCTCACCGTCGGGAAGTGGGTCCTCGTTGACGCCCCAGAACGACGGCCACAGGCCGGGGTACAGGCAGTCGAGCTTGATCCGCGCCTCCCACGTCTGGTTGATCATGCTGCGGAAGTTGCCGCGCAGCTTGCCGCTGTAATAGGTGTTGCTCAGCAGATCGTGGGTGGCGCACAGGACGAGGTTGGAATGCCCGTCCTGGAACACGTTTTGGCGATCGTCGCGATAGATGCCCTCGACCGGCGGGAACACGTCGTCCTGCCAGGTCTGGATCGTCCACTTGCCCGGATCGGGCGGGGAGCCCGCGGGCCCGTCGAACTCGTCGGCGAAGATGTACGGCCCGCCCGGCCCGGCCGACGGGGGCGCCTGCGGCGCCGGCGGGGTGGCCCAGGCGCCCGGCAAGCGCATCGCCGCCCCCAGCATGCCGAGCCCCGAGATCAACATCATGCTGCGACGATCCATCTACAACCCACCAATCGTGAAAGCCGTGTCTCGGCCCAAGCCCGCCACCCCCAGGCAACTTTTGCAAACGGTGTTATGAAACCACGCGCCGGGGTGCCGTGCACCCCGCACCGGGCCCGTGGCGGCGAGTTTTTGCCCGCTGAGCACGACGCGGTTCAGCGGGCAGCCGGTTCGCTGAGCTTGACCAGGGTCTTGCCGATGTTGACCCCGGTGAACAGGCCGTTGAGGGCGTCGACGCACGACTCGATGCCGTCGAAGATGGTCTCGCGGTGCTTGAGCCGGCCCTCGGCCTCCCACTGCCGCAGCGCGGCGAAGGCCTCGTCGAAGCGGCCCCACTGGTCGAGGGCGTTGAAACCCTGCATCAGGGCCGTCTTGGACAGCAGGTTCACATAGTTGGCGGGCCCCGGGTGCTCGCCGGTCAGGTAGCTGGAGATGACGCCGCACAGCACGACGCGGGCGCGCGGGGCCAGGCGGCCCAGCACCGCGTCGAGGATCGGCCCGCCGACGTTGTCGAAGTAGACGTCGACGCGCTGCGGGCAGTGTTGCTTGAGCGCCGCGGTCAGGTCGTCGTTCTTGTAGTCGATGCAGGCGTCGAAGCCGAAGTCCTCGACCACAGCGCGGCATTTCTCCGGCCCGCCCGCGATCCCCACCACCCGGGCGCCGGCGATCTTGGCGATCTGCCCCGCCACCGATCCGGTGGCCCCCGCGGCCGCCGAGACCACGACCGTTTCCCCGGCCTTCGGCCGGCCGATGTCGGTCATCCCGAAATAGGCGGTGGCGCCGGTCGGCCCGTACACCGACATGATCGCCAGCTGGTCGTCCTCGCCCGGGATGGGCGTGCTGAACAGGTCGTCGCGGATGATCGCGTACTCGGAGAAGCCGGTCAGCGTGGTGACGACGTCGCCGACGGCGTAGGCGTCGCAGCGCGATTCGACGACCTCGCCGATCCCGGCCGCGCGGATGACCTCGCCCAGCTGCACCGGCGGAAGGTAGCTGGGCTGGTCGTCGAGCCACGTGCGCGCGGCGGCGTCGATCCCGACGTAGGTGGTGCGCAACAGCGCCTCCCCCTCCCCCGGTTCGGGCGCCGGGGTAGTGACCAGCTCGGTGTCACCGGGCCGGACAAGCCCGGAGGGGCGGCGACGCAACACGACCTGACGGTTCGGCAACTCGGGCACGAACCAGAAACTACCGAACCGCGCGAAACCACCGACGCGAATGGCATATTCAACCCATGGCAGCAAACGACGACCCGGAGGATCGGATCCGGGAACTCGAGCGCCCGCTCGCCGACGCGGCGCGGGCGTCCGAAGCGGGCAGCGCGCAGCCCGCCGCCCAGCCTTACCCGCCCGGGCCGGGTGCCGGCCCTCCGCCACCGCCGCCCGCCTGGAACTACGGCGCCCCGTATGCGGGCCCGCCTCCCCAACGGCCCTCGGGCAATCGCACGTGGTGGATCCTGGGCACGGTCATCGTCATCGCCGTGCTGGCCCTGGCCGGTGGCATCGCCGCGTTTGCGGCACACCAGCTTTCCGGGGTCCGCTCCATCATCAGCTCACCGCCGACCATCACCGACACCTTCGGTCCTTCGCCCAGCACTCCGCGTGGCACCGCCCCGTCCACCACCCGGGCCAGGACGCCCAGCCCGTCGACGTCGCCGGCCCCGCCCCCGGGCGCCAAGGTCAGCGTCTCCGGGATCGGCGAAAACCGGACAATCGCCTGCAACGACAATGTGATCAGCGTCAGCGGGGTGTCCAACACGGTGGTGATCAGCGGCCACTGCGCGAGCCTCACCGTGTCGGGCGTGCAGAACGAGATCACCGTCGACTCCGTCGACAGCATTGAAGCCTCCGGCTTCAACAACAAGGTCACCTACCACACGGGCACGCCGAAGGTCAGCAACTCCGGGGGATCGAACGTCGTCGAGCAGGACTGAGGCCGGGCGCCGGCCTAGGAGTCTTGCGAGGCCTCTCCGGACTCGGGGCCGGATTGGTGGCCGGAGTCGTCGCCGGGCGAATCGCCGTCGAGGACGCTGACCGCGATGCCGTATGGCAGGAACCGGACCCTGCGGTTGGGGTCGACGTTGTCCTTGTTGGCGCGCAGCGCGTCGAGCTCGGTCGCATAGACCTGTTCGACGTGCGCGCCACCGTCGGCGCCGGTCGTGTAGATGGCCCACACGCCGTCACCCGCCTCGCCCGCGGTCTCGGGCTCGGGGCGCGGGCGCCGCGACAGGTCGTCGAAGAACGACGACCAGCCGGGCCGGGCTCCGGGAGCCGCCACGAATTTGCTGACCCGCTCGAACACCTCGCGCAGGCCCTCGCTGCCCTCGCGGATCATCCGATCGATCTCTTCGGGATCAAACCCGAACGCACCGTATTCGCCCACGCGACCTCCTCGCCGCTCATGCCGTCACCGCCCAGTGTGCGCGCACCCGCGGTCGCGCGCCACGTCCTCAGCGCCCCGGCGGGGGCGGTGGCGTGATGGGGATCGGCACCGTCACGAACGGGAAGTGCAGATACATCGTCACCGGGGGCATGGCCGGCGCGGCCGGCGGTGGAGGTCGACGATCGAACCGTCGGTGACGTCGACGACGGCCAGCGTCGCGGTCTCGGGTTCCACGAAC
>NZ_LZJM01000273.1:0-599 GCF_001667665.1 Mycobacterium sp. E342 | reverse complement strand
GATGCCGACGTACTTGGTTCTGAGTTCATGTTGATGGGCGTGGTGGATGGATTCACGCCGGGGTTCGACTTGCCCGAGCCGTTCGCCGGCGATCCCGAATTGCGGCACGACTTGGCCATGGCCTACGTGGACGGGCTCGTCCATCTCGCCGAAGTCGACTGGCGGGCAAGGGCTCTCGATGGGCTCGGGAAGCCGGAGGGATTCCTGGAGCGCCAGGTGCCGCGGTGGTTGGCTCAGCTCGACCGCTATCGCACACGCGACCTTCCCGAGCTGGACTTCCTTAGTGACTGGCTCACCGCCAACATACCCGCGATGAGCCCGGCAGCGATCATTCACGGCGACTACAGTCCGTTCAACGTCATGGTCAGCCCGCAACCGCCCGCTAGGCTCGCCGCAATCGTTGACTGGGACACCGGCACCATCGGTGATCCATTGCTCGACATCGGACATCTGCTGGCGCGCTGGACGGAGCCGGGTGAGGAACCCGTTATCACCCTCCAGGCTGGCGGCGCCGACGGCTATCCGACTCGCTCCCAAATGGCGACCCGTTATGCCGAGCGCACCGGACGTGATCTCTCGGCGCTGCCCTACTACGAGGC
>NZ_LZJM01000272.1:0-533 GCF_001667665.1 Mycobacterium sp. E342 | reverse complement strand
CGGCGCTGATGTCGCCTACAGTAACCGTGTCAAAACCGCGCTCAGCGAACAACGCGATAGCGGTACGGCCGATGTCGTCGCGCACGAGTCGTCGGCGTCGCTCGGTGAGTGGTTCGGTCATGCGCGCGACCTCACTTGCGCTGCCCGCGGGCGAACTCCGCGGCCCCGGCGAGCAGGCGAATCACCCGAGGTCCCATGTCGGTTCGGTCCGGGTCGATGCCCGCCTTGACCTGCCGAGCGTGCGACCCCTCCAGGATCACGGCCAGCTTGAACAACGCCAGAGCCTGGTAGTAGGGCAGCGCGGTGAGGTCCCGTCCGCTGAGGTTGGCGTATCGGTCCGCCAGCTGCTGACGACTCGGGTAGCCGGCCGAGCCGCCCGCCTGTTCGGTGATGATCGGATCTTCACCGGGCTCGGTCCACCGCGCGAGCAGGTGCCCAATATCGAGCAATGGATCACCGATGGTGCCGGTGTCCCAGTCAACGATTGCGGCGAGCCTAGCGGGCGGTTGCGGGCTGACCATGACGTTGAACGG
>NZ_LZJM01000271.1:0-770 GCF_001667665.1 Mycobacterium sp. E342 | reverse complement strand
TCTATGTGGCCGGTCATGGTGTGGGGGTGGGGTATTGGGGCCGCTCACCATTGACCGCGTCGCGGTTTGTGGCGTGTGCCTTCACCGGGGCACCGGGGGTGCGGATGTATCGCACCGGGGATTTGGTGTGTTGGGGCCCGGATGGGCAGTTGCAGTATGTGGGCCGTGTTGATGAGCAGGTCAAGATCCGTGGGTATCGCATCGAATTGGGTGAAATCCGCACCGCCCTGGCCAATGTGGAGGGTATCGACCAGGCGGTGGTGGTTGCCCGCGAGGACCACCCCGGGGATAAGCGCCTGATCGGCTATATCACCCAATCCGCTTCGGGGATCGTGGATCCAGTCGCCATCCGCACCCAGCTCGCGGATCGGTTGCCGTCTTATATGGTGCCGGCCGCGATCGTGGTGCTTGAGGCGTTGCCGTTGACGGTCAATGGCAAACTCGACACCCGCGCCCTACCCGCCCCCGACTACACCGGTGAGGGATATCGCGCCCCCGGCAATCTGACCGAGGAAATGCTTGCCGGCATCTACGCCGAGATCCTCGGCCTCGAGCGGGTCGGGGTGGACGATTCGTTTTTCGAGTTGGGTGGGGATTCGTTGTCGGCGATGCGGCTGATCGCCGCCATCAACACCAGCCTATTTACCGGCTTGTCGGTGCGGGCGGTGTTTGAGGCGCCCACCATCGCCCAGCTAGCACCCCGCATCCAGGCCGGGGGTGGGGGTGGGCTGGCCCCGCTGACGGCCCAGCAGCGGCCGGCAGTGGTGCCG
>NZ_LZJM01000270.1:0-5617 GCF_001667665.1 Mycobacterium sp. E342 | reverse complement strand
GGGCCGGGTCGGCGCCGCACTCGGAGAAGATCGCCCGGGTCTGCTCGAAGCGGGACACCGCGCCCTCGTTGGCGGCGTGCAGGATGGGCCCGGGCACGTGGTCGTCGGCGACCTGCAGCAGCGCGGCCGCCAGGTCGCCGACATAGGTCGGCGACCCGACCTGGTCGTCGACCACCCGCACCGGGCCGTCCCCCGCGGCCAGCCGGCGCATCACGGCGACGAAGTCCTTGCCGTCGCCGCCGGTGTAGACCCAGGCGGTCCGGACGATTACGGCGTCGGGCAGCGCCGCCAGCGCCGCCTCCTCCCCGGCCAGCTTGCTGCGGCCGTACACGCTCTGCGGGGCGGGTTGGTCGCTGGGCTCGTACGGGTGCGGCGGCGCGCCGCCGAAGTCACCGTCGAAGACGTAGTCGGTGGAGACGTGGATGAACCGGGCGCCGGCGCGCGCGCAGGCCCGGGCCATGTTCTCGGGGCCGGTGGCGTTGACGGCGTAAGCGCCGGCCTCGTCGCTCTCGGCGCCGTCGACATCGGTATAGGCCGCGCAGTTGATCACCACGTCCCCGCGCGCGACCACGCGCTCGGCGGCGGCGGGGTCGGTGATGTCCCACTGCGACGACGTCAGCGCCAAGACATCGCGGTCCTTGCCGCCCGCCAGCGAGCGCAAAAAGCCACCCAGCTGCCCCCCGGCACCGGCGATCACGATCCTGCTCGACATGGTCTGAGTCTGGCATGCCGGGGAGAGCACGGGCGAACGCCGGGGCGCGCGGGGCTTCGCTACCAGCGAAGCGTGTGAGTCGCAAGTAACCTAGTGGGATGCCTGTGCACCGTGTGATTCGTGTGATTGCGACCGCGCTCACGCTCGCCGTCGTCCTCGGCACCGGGCTCGCGTGGAGCAACGTCCGGTCGTTCGAGGACGGCATCTTTCACATGTCCGCACCCTCGCTCGGCAAGGGCGGCGACGACGGCGCGATCGACATCCTGCTGGTCGGACTCGACAGCCGCACCGACGCCCACGGCAACCCGCTGTCCGCCGAGGAACTGGCCACCCTGCGGGCCGGCGACGAGGAAGCGACCAACACCGACACGATCATCCTGATCCGCATCCCCAACAACGGGAAGTCGGCGACCGCCATCTCGATCCCCCGCGACTCCTACGTCGCGGCCCCAGGCCTGGGCAAGACGAAGATCAACGGCGTCTACGGCCAGACCCGCGAGGCCAAGCGCACCAGCCTGGTCAAGGCCGGCGATTCGGCCGAGGACGCGGCGGCGCAGGGCACCGAGGCCGGGCGCGAGGCGTTGATCAAGACCGTCGCCGACCTCACCGGCGTCACCGTCGACCACTACGCCGAGATCGGCCTGCTCGGCTTCTCCTTGATCACCGACGCGCTCGGCGGCGTGGACGTCTGCCTCAAAGAGCCGGTGTTCGAACCCCTGTCGGGCGCCGACTTCCCGGCCGGACCCCAGCGGCTCGACGGGCCGGAGGCGCTCAGCTTCGTCCGCCAGCGCCACGAGTTGCCGCGCGGCGACCTCGACCGGGTGGTGCGCCAGCAGGTGGTGATGGCCTCCCTGGCCCACCGCGTCATCTCCGGCAAGACGCTGTCCAGCCCCACGACGCTCAAACGGCTGGAGGCGGCCGTGCAGCGCTCGGTGGTGATCTCCTCGGGTTGGGACGTCATGGATTTCGTCCAGCAGATGCAGAAACTGGCCGGCGGCAACGTCGCGTTCGCCACCATCCCGGTGCTGGACGGGGCCGGCTGGAGCGACGACGGCATGCAGAGCGTGGTGCGGGTGGACCCGCATCAGGTCCAGGACTGGGTCAACGGGCTGCTGCACGACCAGGAGCAGGGCAAGACCGAGGAGATCGCCTACACCCCGGCGAAAACCACCGCCAGCGTGGTCAACGACACCGACATCAACGGCCTGGCGTCGGCGGTCTCACAGGTCTTGACCGCCAAGGGATTCGGTGCGGGCACGGTCGGCAACAACGACGGCGGCCACGTCAAGGGCAGCCAGGTGCGGGCCGCCAAGACCGACGACCTCGGCGCCCAGGAGGTGTCCAAGGAGCTGGGCGGGTTGCCGGTGGTCGCCGACCCGTCCGTCGCGGCGGGCTCGGTCCGGGTGGTGCTGGCCAACGACTACAGCGGCCCCGGCTCGGGGCTGTCCGGCACCGGGACGGTGATGCCCGCCAAGGTGTCCAACGTCGACGCGGTGGCGCCTGACCCGAATGTCCCGGCGCCCTCGCCGATCCTGACCGCCGGTTCCGACAAGCCCGAGTGCATCAACTGAGCACGCTGTCCGGCGCGATCCTCGACCCGATGCTGCGGGCCGACCCGGTCGGCCCGCGCATCACCTACTACGACGACGCGACCGGCGAGCGGATCGAGTTGTCAGCGGCGACGCTGGCCAACTGGGCGGCCAAGACCGGCAACCTGTTGCGCGACGAGCTGGGCGCCGGGCCGGGCAGCCGGGTCGCGATCCTGCTGCCAGCGCACTGGCAGACCGCGGCCGCGCTGTTCGGGGTGTGGTGGATCGGCGCCGAGGTCGTGTTCGCGGGGCCCGCCGACCTGGCGCTGTGCACCGCCGAACGGCTTGATGAGGCCGACGAGACCGGGGCCGGTGAGGTGGCGGTCCTCTCGCTGGACCCGTTCGGCCGCCCGGCATCCGATCTGCCGATCGGCGTCACCGACTACGCGACCGCCGTGCGGGTGCACGGCGACCAGATCGTCGCCGAACCCCATCCCGGACCGGCGCTCGGCGGCCGATCGGTCGACGAGGTCCTCGCCGAGTGCCAAAGCTCAGCCGCGGCAAGGGAATTGACGGCCGCCGATCGGGTGCTGTCCACCGCCGCGTGGTCGGAACCCGGCGAGCTGGTGGACGGCCTGCTGGCGATCCTGGCCGTCGGCGCGTCGCTGGTGCAGGTGGCCAATCCCGACCCGTCGGCGCTGCCGCGCAGGATCGAGACCGAAAAGGTCACCCGGGTGCTGTAGCCGCGGATACATATTGATATCGCAATATTTCAATGTTAACGTCGAGCGAGCATCAGCTGACGCCGCGACGACAGGGAGGTCCGGGCAATGGCGGGGTACGCGCTCTTGGCAAAGGCGGCATCGACGGTGGTCACCGGCCTCGTCGGCGTGACGGCCTACGAGGTGGTGCGCAAGGCCGTGGCCAAGGCCCCCCTGCACGCGACCGCGGTGTCGGCGGCCGAGCTGGGGCTGCGCGGGACGCGCAAGGCCGAGGAGGCCGCCGAGTCCGCCCGGTTGAAGATCGCCGACGTCATGGCCGAAGCCCGGGAGCGCATCGGCGAGGAAGCCCCCACGCCGGCCGTCGCCGAAGTCCACCAGCACGACCACTGATCCCCGCGCAGATGGCGCTCGCCACCGCCCTAGACCCGGTCGACCCGAAAGACCCCGCGCTGCAGATCGTTTCGGATGCGGCCGGGCGCATGCGGGTGTCCGTCGAGTGGCTGCGGTGCGACTCCCGCCGCGCGGTGGCGGTCGAGGAGGCCGTCGCCAGCGAGGAGGGCGTGCGCGTGGTGCACGCCTACCCGCGCACCGGATGCGTCGTCGTCTGGTATTCGCCCCGCCGCTGCGACCGCGCCGCGGTGCTGGCCGCGATCGGCTCCGCCGCGCATGTCGCCGCCGAGCTGATCCCCGCACGCGCACCGCATTCGGAGGAGATCCGCAACACCGATGTGCTGCGGATGGTCGTCGGCGGTGCCGCGCTGGCGCTGCTCGGCGTGCGCCGCTACGTGTTCGCCCGGCCGCCGCTGCTCGGCCCGAACGGCCGGATCCTGGCCACCGGAGTCACCGTTTTCACCGGCTACCCGTTCCTGCGCGGCGCGCTGCGCTCGCTGCGCTCGGGCCGGGCCGGCACCGACGCCCTGGTGTCGGCGGCGACGGTGGCCAGCCTGGTGTTGCGCGAGAACGTGGTGGCGCTCACCGTGCTGTGGCTGCTCAACATCGGCGAATACCTGCAAGACCTCACCCTGCGCCGGACCCGGCGGGCCATCTCGGAACTGCTGCGCGGCAGCCAGGACACGGCATGGATCCGGCTCGCCGACGGCGCCGAAGTCCAGGTGCCCATCGACAGCGTGCAGATCGGTGACGAGGTGGTCATCCACGACCACGTGGCGATCCCGGTGGACGGCGAGGTGATCGACGGCGAGGCCATCGTCAACCAGTCCGCGATCACCGGCGAGAACCTGCCCGTCTCCGTCATGGTCGGCGCGCACGTGCACGCCGGGTCGGTCGTGGTGCGCGGACGCCTGGTGGTACGCGCCCAGGCCGTCGGCAACCAGACCGCGATCGGGCGCATCATCAGCCGGGTCGAGGAGGCCCAGCACGACCGGGCGCCCATTCAGACCGTTGGCGAAAACTTCTCCCGCCGTTTCGTTCCCACCTCGTTCGTCGTCTCCGCCCTCACGTTGGCGGTCACCGGCGACGTGCGCCGCGCGATGACCATGCTGTTGATCGCGTGCCCCTGCGCGGTGGGCCTGTCCACCCCCACCGCGATCAGCGCCGCGATCGGCAATGGCGCGCGCCGCGGCATCCTGATCAAGGGCGGCTCCCACCTCGAACAGGCCGGCCGGGTGGACGCGATCGTGTTCGACAAGACCGGGACGCTGACCGTCGGCCGCCCGGTGGTCACCAATATCATTGCACTGCACAAGGATTGGGAGCCCGAGCAGGTGCTGGCGTATGCGGCCAGCTCGGAGATCCACTCGCGGCACCCGCTGGCCGAGGCGGTGATCCGCTCGACCGAGGAACGCCACATCACCATCCCGCCGCACGAGGAGTGCGAGGTGCTGGTCGGCCTGGGCATGCGGACCTGGGCCGACGGCCGCACCCTGCTGCTCGGCAGTCCCGGGCTGCTGCGCGCCGAAAAGGTGCGGGTGTCGAAGAAGGCGTCGGAGTGGGTGGACAGGCTGCGGCGCGAGGCGGAGACCCCGCTGTTGCTCGCGGTCGACGGCAAGCTGGTGGGGCTGATCAGCCTGCGCGACGAGGTGCGCCCCGAGGCCGTAGAGGTGCTCAAGGAGCTGCGGGACAACGGTATTCGCCGGATAGTCATGCTCACCGGCGACCACCCGGACATCGCCGAGGTGGTGGCCGAGGAGCTGGGCATCGACGAGTGGCGCGCCGAGGTGATGCCCGAGGACAAGCTCGAGGTGGTGCGCGGGCTACAGGACGACGGCTACGTGGTCGGCATGGTCGGCGACGGCATCAACGACGCGCCGGCGCTGGCCGCGGCCGACATCGGGATCGCCATGGGCCTGGCCGGGACCGACGTCGCCGTCGAGACCGCCGACGTGGCGCTGGCCAACGACGACCTGCACCGCCTGCTCGACGTGCGGGATCTCGGCGCCCGCGCCGTCGACGTCATCCGGGAGAACTACGGCATGTCCATCGCCGTCAACGCCGCGGGCCTGATCATCGGCGCCGGCGGGGCGTTGTCCCCCGTGCTGGCCGCGATCCTGCACAACGCGTCGTCGGTCGCGGTGGTGGCCAACAGCTCCCGATTGATCCGCTACCGGCTCGACTAGCTGTCGTGACCCGGGAGGTTGTTAACGGCGTGCCTGCTTGAAATTGGGAGGACCTCCTGACGGAGTGGATGTGTCTGG